>JAUPTR010000213.1 GCA_030917985.1 Pseudomonadota bacterium
AATTCGACCTGCCAGTGCTGGCAGGGGTGCTGGCTGTTCTCGGTTATTCGGTCAACGAGTCGGTTGTGGTGTTTGACCGGGTACGCGAAAACTTCCACAAAATGCGCAAGGGCAGCGTGGAAGAAATCATCAACAACGCCATCACCAGCACCATGAGCCGTACCATCATCACCCACCTGAGCACGCAAATGATGGTGACATCGATGCTGTTTTTCGGCGGCCCGACCCTGCACAACTTTGCCCTGGCACTGACCATCGGCATCTGCTTCGGCATTTATTCTTCGGTGCTGGTGTCGTGCCCGCTGGCCATGTGGCTGGGCGTGAAACGCGACCATTTCATCAAGGTCATCAAGAAAAAAGAGGAGGCCGTGGTTTAAGTCTGAGCCACTGCTACATCAAGCCCTCCCGCCGGAGGGCTTTGTTTTGTTCGTAAACGGATAAGCCATGGAACTGATCAATTTTCTCATCGACTTCATCCTGCATATCGACCGACATCTGATCGAGTTGGTGCAGGCCTACGGCAATTGGGTATATGGCATTCTGTTTCTGATTGTGTTCTGCGAAACGGGGCTGGTCATCATGCCATTGCTCCCGGGTGATTCGCTGTTGTTTGTGGCCGGCACACTGGCGGCGCAGGGCGCCTTGCAGGTGCATGGGCTGGCGGTCATGCTGATGATTGCCGCGATTCTGGGAGATTCGCTCAACTATGCAATCGGCAAACGCTTTGGCCATCTGATCGCCGGCCCGGATTCACGCTGGGTGAAACAGGCACACATTCAGCGCACCCATGCATTTTTCGAGAAGCATGGCGGCAAAACCATCATTGTTGCCCGCTTTGTACCGATCGTGCGCACCTTTGCGCCATTTGTGGCCGGCATCGGTGAAATGAGCTACTACAAGTTCATTACCTTCAACGTGGTGGGTGCGGTGCTGTGGGTGGCGTGCTTTGTCTATGCGGGCTTCTGGTTTGGTAATCTGGAGGTGGTGCGCAACAACCTGAAACTGATCATGCTGGGCATTATCGTGTTATCGGTGCTACCGATTGTATTTGAAGCGTTCAAACATCGCTTGCGGCGTGCAGGCTAAGCCTGAAACGTTCTCAGAGCCATTGCTTGTCTTGCTTCCTGCGCTCCAGCAGGAAATAGCGCAGCAAAAAAATCAGCAACAGAAATGGCCAGATATCCGCGATGGTATGGGCCATTCCCTGCATGTTCAACAGTTGCTGGCCGTGCCAGCGAAACGCTGCCAGTGATGAAAACGGCGTTTCGCGCAGCGGCCACAACCACCCGACAAGCAGATTGATGATCACCGCAAATGCGGTGATCATCGCCCGCCAGCGACGCCGCAGGCGTATCAGCAGCAACAGGCTCAACAAGCCCCCCGCCAGCCCGGCCGTGATTGGCCAGCTCAGCCACTGGAACAGTGCCGCAGGTTTCAACAACATGCCTGCCATTCCGATCTTCAGTAACAGAGTCAAACCGAGCAACAGACCAATACCTCGCCACATATAGCGCCGGTGCGACAAGAGCAGAGTGACAAAAAGGGAAAGCGTAATCAGATTAAGCGCAGAGTTGAGGGCAGCCAGTGTGCGCAAAAACAGGGATGCGTCATCAAACGGCGCTTGAAATGGCTGCGGCAACCCATGCGGCGGGACAATCACCCCAAAAAGTGGAATGGACGGATCCAGCTGGGTGAAGAACCACAAACCGGCCACCACCAGCCCGTAGTCAATCAGACTACCCTCCTTGAACACGCTTTGGCGCAACAATGCCAAGCGACGCATGATAGGCTTGGCCGCCAGCATGGCCGCAATACACGCGCCGGCAGCTGCCCCGAGCGTGTTGTTGGCGATATCAATATTGGATGCAACACGATTCGGCAGAAACACCTGCAGGGTTTCAACACAGAAACTCAGCGCGCCTGGCAGCAAAATGGCCAGCAGCAACACAGGCAGCAGCGGCAAGCGCTGCCGCAGACTCAGCACCAGACTGGCCCCCAGGGGAACGTAGGCAAGGATGTTGAGCACATCGTCCACCGGAGAACCGTAGTAGGGATCGGCATAACCGAGAAACGCAAATACCGGGTGATTGGGCCAGCGCCAGCCCAGATAGGGATAAAGGCTGACCGAAAGGATAACCAGCGAATACAGGGGAATAAAAAACCCGGCAATGCGGGTAGGCTGCGTGCCACGGGCCAGTAGACGGATTGGCGGTTGCCAGGTCATAAGAACTCGGAACGGAAAGTCGCCTGTATTATAACCCGCCGACACAGGTTAAGCGGGGCATGGTTTGCCGCCCTGCCCCGCATTCTGCCAGCCGATTCCGGTAACAACCTACTTCACTTTGATCTCGGTCCAGAGCTTATTCATCAGGCGACGTGTTTTCGCATCCTGGTCCTTCAGCATTTCCAGACGTGCCGAGGTGACAGCATCCGGAAATACGGGCTGCATCTTGGTCAACTCGGGCTTGACGTATTTCATTGCATCGGCGTTCGGATTGCCGGAGCCGGTCATATTGGTGAGCACGGCCGAATTTTTGCCATCAAGCATGAAGTTGATGAACTTGTAAGCCAGGTCTGGCCTTGGTGCATTCTTAAGCACAACCATGCTGTCCAGTGACAGGCTGGCCCCCTGCTTGGGAATGACCGGCACAATCGAAAATGGCCGCTTTGCTGCCTTGGCATCCAGGTTGGCCTGGAAGAAATCATTGGAATAGCCGTGGGCTACCCAGATATTGCCAACCGTCAACTCCTTGATATAACTCTGGGCATTAAACGCCACCCAATAGGGCTTGGCCTGCAGGATGATTTTCTGAGCTGCTTTCCAGTGGTTTTCGTCGGTAGTATTGGCGGGGTGGCCAAGGTATTTCAGGGCGGCAACAAACACCTCGCGGGGATCGTCGAGCACCGTGACCTTACCTTTGATTTTCTGCAGTACAAGCGGGTCAAAAATGACAGCCCAGCTATCGGGGGCAATACCCAATTCTTTCAACTTGGCATCGTTGTAGCCAACTATGGTGCTGGTAAATGCATAAGGTACTGAATACTGATTACCCTTATCAAAGGCGGTATTCATGTATTGCGGCGAAATGTTCTTCAGGTTGGGCAATCTGGTCTTGTCCAGCGCTGCCAGCTTGCCCTGCTTCAGCAGAGGCTCAAGGGCAAAGCCGGTGGGCACCAGCAGATCATAACCCTTGGCTCCTGCCGCCAGCTTGGCCAGCATTTCTTCCATGCTGCCGTAATAGTCTTGAATCAGCTTGCATTTGCACTCATTCTCAAACTTTTGCACCGTTTCCGGGGCAATGTAATTGTTCCAGTTATACAGATGCAGTTCGTCCGCAGCCAGCGCAAAGGTGCTGGTCAGCAAGGGCAATGACAGCAGCAGTTTTTTCATGTTTTTTTCTCCAGTAGGAGTAGGCAGACAATCAAGACAAAGCCGGCATGCGCCGGCTATGCGAAAGCAAAACAGCAACCACGATTCAGTTGGCCCGGAACGCGCCTGGCGCAAGTTTTGACGCAGCCACTATTAAAGCCAAAGTCAGCAACATAAGCAACGTTGAAATGGCATTCACCTCCGGAGTTACCGCTATCTTGATCATCGAATAAATCTGCAGCGGCAAGGTAGATGCGCCCGCACCGGCGGTAAAGAAGGTAATGACAAAATCATCGATGGACAGCGTAAATGCCATCAGCGCGCCGGCAATCACCCCAGGCATGATCAAGGGCAGCGTAACCAACCGGAATGCATCCAGCGGCGAAGCCCCCAGGTCTCGCGCGGCTTCCACCAGACTTTCATCCATGCCTGCCAGGCGCGAACGAACCACAATGGCAACAAAGCCAATACAGAAAGAAATATGTGCCAGCGTGATGGAAACCATGCCCAGCGTCATGTTCAGCAACACAAAGAAAATCAGCAGACTCACGCCCATCAGAATTTCCGGGAGGGCCAAGGGGGTCAACACCAGCAGCGGCAACAATCTGAGCTTGTACT
>JAUPTR010000214.1 GCA_030917985.1 Pseudomonadota bacterium
CGCGAGCGCCAGTAGGAAAAATTCAAATCTAGCGGTAAACGCGCAGTTCCGGGAGAGTGTGGCCTGGGCGATTGAGCGCTTTGCTGCCGGAGGCTTTCCTGAAATCGATCGCTTTCTGCAAAACAACGTGCCGGAAGACAAGCGCGAGCTGGTTGCCAAAACCTATATCCGTCTGATTCAGGGCGTTGCGGTTGAAGCCTACCAGCGAGCAAATGAACGCATGGGTCAGCCCCGCAAAGAAATCAATCAGGATAGATTTCGTTTTATCGTTGACAGCCTCGTTGCCATTAGCACCAGTTTTGACTACGGCGCACCTGTGCTGCTGCAACTTAGCGGCTTCGAAGAGGTCAAAGCCAGCGGCTTCCAGATCACCCGTTCTCCGGGTAAAAACCTGGTCTACCTGGGCTCGTTGATGTTGGTTCTGGGGGTATTCGCGATGTTCTACATCAAGGAACGCAGGGTGTGGCTCTTGGTAAAAACTGACACGGTACTGTTTGCCATGTCAGCCAATCGCAAGAGCATGGAGCTGGACGAAGAATTCCTGCAACACAGCCAGGAATTGAAACAGATATTACAAGGATAAACGCATGCAACTGACTGAACGCTATTCCGAGCCAAGCCTGCTGCAGCGACTGGATTGGCAAGATTGGCTGTTTGCCATACTGATCTGTGTGGCGGCAGGATTTGCCTGGCACAAATACAACTCGTACATGGATTCCTATGAACAGGGAATTCTGTGGCTGACGATGGTCGGAATGATCGCACTGGGCTGGTATTGGAAAGTGCTGCGCCTTTTTATGCCAATTGTCGGTGGGATCGCACTATTTGCAGCATTGCAATACAAAGGAGATTTGGCAACGGCGAGTACTGTTTTCTGGCTGAAATACCTGATTGCCAGCCAACCGGCAATCATGTGGATGAGCGCGCTGTTTTTTCTGGCTACGGGAGCCTACTGGCTTGCCCTCCTGTCAAGATCCACTTTTGCCGCACAAACTGCCAGCGCCCTAACATGGGCGGCGGCAGGGATGGGATTTATCGGCATGCTGGTTCGCTGGTACGAAAGCTATTTGCTTGGCCCCGATGTGGGCCATATACCGGTCAGCAACCTGTATGAGGTATTTGTCCTGTTCTGCCTGATTACCGCATTGCTGTACCTGTATTACGAGCAGCGCTATGCAAATCGGCAGTTGGGTGCATTCGTATTGCTGGTGATCAGTGCGGCGGTGGCATTCCTGTTGTGGTACATGCTGGAACGCCAAGCACACACCATACAGCCATTGATTCCAGCACTGCAGTCATGGTGGATGAAACTGCATGTGCCTGCGAACTTTGTAGGTTATGGCGCATTTGCGCTGTCTGCAATGCTTGGTATCGCGCAATTGCTGGCTACACCATCCACCAATTCCAAGCGGCCCTTCTGGCTGATTGCCGCGGCTTTCATCGCAATTGCTGCGCTCTTACCCCTGTTGCAAATAGTGCCACATGCCGATTATTGGGCCAAAGCTGCCGCTACGATCGCCGTACTTCTTTTGGTGGAAGCCAACCGTGGCCGTATGAGCCGCTTTTTGCCCAGCCCCGTCATGATTGACGAAATCATGTACAAATCGATTGCCATTGGCTTTGCATTCTTTACGATTGCCACGATTCTTGGCGCGATGTGGGCTGCAGATGCCTGGGGGGGTTACTGGTCTTGGGATCCGAAGGAAACCTGGGCATTGATAGTTTGGCTCAACTACGCAGCCTGGCTACACATGCGACTGGTAAAAGGCCTGCGCGGAGCAATATTGGCATGGTGGGCAACCATTGGCCTTTTTGTTACCACATTTGCCTTTTTGGGTGTCAATATGTGGCTTTCCGGCTTGCATTCTTATGGCTCGCTCTAAGATTCCTGTGCAAGCTCAAGGCAGCATCCACACGGTTTTTGTATACTAGCGGCTGCTGTTAACAGCAGCCGCTAGTCATTCAACTTAAAAGGAGTATCCATGAAAGCAATTTTGCTGAGTCTTGCCGCCGTTGGCCTGCTGGCCACTGGTAGCGCCCACGCCAGCCAAGCACTGGCACAGAAAAACAACTGCCTGTCCTGCCACGCGGTAGACAAGCAAGTTGTTGGCCCTGCATTCAAAGCCGTTGCCGCAAAATACAAAGGCGATGCCGCAGCTGCAACCAAGCTTGCAGAAAAAGTGAAAAAAGGTGGATCGGGTGTATGGGGCGCAGTTCCAATGCCTCCTAACCCCCAGGTTAACGATGCCGACATGAAAGCGCTGATTCAGTGGGTTCTGTCGCAGAAATAAGCAATTAAAACGAGCCGGCCCTAGCGCCGGCTCGTTGCCTTTTTGTTACTGTCAACTTTTCTTGCCCGCAAACTGACATATACTTATTGCACACTGTTCAGTTGTTCCGCTAATCTTTCCGCCGGCCGCGTGCCAGCCGCCGGCTTGGGGAGATAATTCACATAACCGAACATGCTTTGAAAGTGTAGGACTATGGTAAAAGTGCTGACAGAACAAGATATCCTCAATGACTCAGGTGAAAATTACATGACCCCTGAGCACCTTGAGTTTTTTAAACAGCGCTTGCTGCAGATGAAACAGGAGCTGATCGCCAATGCAACCGCGACCAGCCAGCATTTGCAGGAGCAGGAAGCAACGCCGGATCCGGCAGATCGGGCCACGCTGGAAGAAGAATACGCACTGGAACTGCGTACTCGTGATCGCGAACGTAAACTCTTGCAAAAAATCGATCAGGCCGTAGCTCGTATCGATCACGGAGAATATGGCTACTGTGAAGATACCGGTGAGCCTATTGGCCTGCAGCGGCTGATGGCACGCCCGACAGCAACACTTAGCCTGGAAGCGCAGGAGCGGCGCGAGCGAATGAAAAAGCAGTATGCGGACTGATTCCGGGCCCACAAAAAAGTCGCCCATTTCTGAAGGGCGACTTTTTTGTCCGCAATACAATCTTAACCTTCTCTGAGATACACATCTGACAGGTTAAACTCAAACAGGTCTGAGCCACCTGTAGATTGCATGAGTCACCAACAAAACGGGTATGTATGTAATTAAGCGTCAGGGTAATGGGGCGGGCGTGAGCCCGGTAAGCAGCAACCCTGCGGGCAAAATATGCCATAATTACACCTTAAGCACTCTGTCATTTTTTAATTGCGTTTTTCCTTTGCAGCGGACTTCTTGTGGTTTTCTCCTTCTTCAAAAAGAAAGATCAAGCTGACGACCTGCCCAAGCAGCCATCCATCAAGCTGCCAGCGGGCCAACTGCCTGTTAAGGCAGAGCCGGCAGCACCCAGTGAAGAAACGATTTTTGGCGATTCAATGTCGTTTGCGCCGGCAAAGATAGAAGTATTTGAAGTCAGTGAGGGGCTGGAACCCGTTGTAGAAGAAGCAGCCATGCTGTATGCCAATGACCAGTTGGCAGCCGCAGTTTCAGTACTGACCGGTTATTTATCCGGTCATCCTTCGCAAAATTGCGACGAGCCATGGTTAATGCTGTTTGAGCTCTATCAACAGCAGGCAGCCAAACACGATTACGATGAATTGGCCATGCAGTTTGTGCTGAAATTTGAGCGGACTGCACCCGTCTGGCGTGACAATACCATTCAGGCGTTAAGCAATGTAACGACGCCCATATCTGCCAAGAGCAATTATTTCAGTTTTGTTGCCCAAATCGAAACCGGTAACAACAAAATCAGCGATCTTGCCGCAGCAGCGAAAAAAGGCGAGAAAATTCGCCTCGATTTTTCCAAATTTGATGCCATCCAGCCTGAAGCCTGCCACGCCCTGCAGCAGGCGCTGCAGGCCTGCCGCAAGGCCAAAACACCGGTACAGTTTGTAGCCGGAACGCGGCTGACTGACTGGCTACACGCACACATCGAAATGATGCGCCGGGAAGATCGTGAAATACCTTTCTGGTTGCTATTGCTTGAGGTTTATCAGGCACTTGGCGAACAGGATACCTTTGAAAATCTTGCAGTTGACTATGCGGTCACCTATGAAGTTTCCCCCCCATCTTGGGAAACCCCGGTATTGGCACAGGCAGATACCGATGATGAAATCGAAGAGCCTGCTCCGGATACTGTGGCTGTCGTCACCGATGTATGCATCCTGCGCGGCGTGATTACCGATCAAAGTGCCGATCAATTACAAAAGCTGATGCAGTTTGCCGATTGCCACAAGACTGTGCAGGTTGATATCCGCGAACTGGATCGGATTGATTTTGTATCCGCTGGCAATTTGCTGAACATCCTGGTCAACTTCGCTCAACAAGGCAAACCGGTTATTTTTGACGGCGTCAGCGCCTTGATTTACCCCCTGTTCCGTATCATGGGCATCAGCGACATGGCTACCGTCAACAGGCGCAAATAATCGAATGTTATCTCCGCCGAGCATCTCGGCGGACTTGTTTTTCCATTTCACGCCCCCATCTCCTGTCGAATCCGTATCATCCGGCCTGCATGGATACATTGCTGGCCTGTCTTGCACCCGACAAGCTTGGAGAAATTCAGACATGCAACAATTTGACGGCACCACGATTGTATCGGTGCGACGTAACGGTGCCGTAACAGTTGGCGGTGACGGGCAAGTTACGCTGGGCAACACCGTCATCAAAAGCAGCGCACGCAAAGTCCGACGACTGTATCACGGCAAAGTGCTGGCAGGTTTTGCTGGGGGCACTGCCGACGCCTTTACCCTTTTTGAGCGCTTCGAAGCCAAACTGGAAAAACATCAGGGACATCTGCTGCGTTCAGCAGTCGAACTGGCCAAAGACTGGCGCACAGACCGAATGCTGCGGCGTCTGGAAGCCATGCTGATTGTGGCCGATCAGGAAGCGACCTTGGTAATTACCGGCAACGGCGACGTACTGGAACCAGAACAGGGGATTGCCGCGATTGGCAGTGGCGGTGCGTTTGCACAAGCTGCGGCACGCGCCTTGTTTGAAAACACTGACCTGCTACCGGATCAAATCGTAAAAAAGGCGCTGACAATCGCCGGCGATCTGTGCATCTACACCAATCAGAATCACGTCCTCGAATCGCTGGCATGGGATGCCGGTAAACAAGGTTGACCAACATGACGCAAATGACCCCGCAGGAAATTGTTTCCGAACTGGACAAACACATCATTGGCCAACAAGCAGCAAAGCGTGCCGTGGCCATCGCCTTGCGCAATCGCTGGCGCCGGCAACAGGTGAGCGACCCACTGCGGCAGGAAATCACCCCGAAAAACATTCTGATGATCGGGCCAACTGGCGTTGGTAAAACCGAAATTGCGCGTCGTCTGGCGCGACTGGCAGATGCTCCTTTTATCAAGGTTGAAGCCACTAAATTCACCGAGGTCGGATACGTTGGTCGCGACGTAGATTCGATCATCCGCGATCTGGTGGAAATCGCTATCAAACAGACACGCGAACAGGAAGCAAAAAAGGTACGTCATCGCGCCGAGGACATGGCCGAGGACCGTATTCTCGACGTTCTGCTGCCTCCGGCACGCGGTTTTGCCAGTAGCGGAGAGGAAACTGCTGACGATAACAATACCCGCCAGAAATTCCGCAAAATGCTGCGCGAAGGCAAGCTCGACGATAAGGAAATCGATATCGAATTGATGCTGCCGCAAGCACAGATGGAAATTCTTGCCCCACCCGGCATGGAAGAGCTGACCTCGCAGATTCAGAGCATGTTTCAGAATATCGGTAGCAGCAAGAAGAAACAGCGCAAACTGCGCATCAGCGAGGCGTTCAAGATGCTGGTCGACGAAGAAGCGCTGAAATTGCTCAACGAAGACGAGGTGAAAACCAAGGCTCTGACCAACGTTGAGCAGAATGGGATTGTTTTCCTCGACGAAATCGACAAGATTACCAGTCGCTCTGAAGGGAATGGCGCCGAAGTATCACGACAAGGCGTACAACGCGATTTGCTGCCATTGGTGGAAGGCACAACCATTACCACCAAATACGGCATGATCAAGACCGATCACATTCTGTTTATCTCCAGTGGCGCGTTTCATCTATCCAAACCGTCAGACCTGATTCCGGAACTGCAGGGGCGCATGCCGATTCGGGTGGAGCTGTCCTCGCTGTCGGTAGATGATTTCGAACAGATTCTGACTGGTACCGATGCCTGTCTGACCAAGCAATATCAGGCATTGCTCGCCACCGATGGCGTAGAGCTGGAATTTACCGCGGATGGTATTCGTACCTTGGCCTCAATTGCCTATCAGGTGAATGAAAAGACCGAAAACATCGGCGCACGTCGCCTGTATACGGTCATGGAAAAACTGGTGGAAGAAATATCGTTCCAAGCTGGCGCACAGATCAATGGCAAAATCACTATTGATGCAGCCTATGTCAATCAGCAACTGGGTATACTGGCCGTTGATGAAGACTTGGCGCGTTACGTGCTGTAAGCCATGTGACATCAAAACAAAAGGCCACCGCGAGGTGTAATGCCAGTCAGTTAAGCCGCTGACTGGCATTTTTTCCGAGGACACTTGCTCGGACGGGGTTTGACGACTCTGGGAAAGGTGTGATCTTCGCGTCGAGGAGGCAGGACGAACAGGTAGGCCTGCTCGAATAATGAAGCCAAGCGTTTGGGTAGCGTGCCGCGGATACCAGCGGCGCGTGGCGCAGCACATCGATTATGGCAATCGATGTCGAATGGAAGCCCATGCGCAGCGGCTCGACCTTTATCCGCTCAGCCATCAAACGCATCTGACGCCGTAGCAAGGTATAGGCGATC
>JAUPTR010000215.1 GCA_030917985.1 Pseudomonadota bacterium
CCAAATTGGCTCACAGGCCGGGCTGCAAACCAATACCAGCGCGGTTTGTGGCCATGCTCTGGTTATTTGTGGATGGGGTTTGCCGCTGGCTGCGGCGGGTGTTCGTGTGCTTCGTTCATTTCGCGCATCAGGAAGTAGTTAAGCCCGGTGCGGATCACGGCGATGGCGGCGAGTTTGCCGATTTGCTCCCACGTCGGGGCGACGGCGGTGGAGAGGATGTCGGCGCCGAGCTGGAATTCCAGCCCCAGCGCCAGATAATGGGCAAAGTTGATGCGCACGCGGGTGAAACCGTCGCTTTGTTTGCTGCCCAGCAGGCGGATAAAGCCAATCACTGCGACGAGAATGCCGAAGGCAATCACCAGTGCGCCGATGCTTTCGATGATCAGTCGCAGCCAACTGATGCTGCTGATGATGAATGCTTCGCTGTGTTCAAACATGGTGCCCCCGCTGGGTGGTTGCTGCTGGTCTTGGCCTTTGCCTTGCTGCAGTGTAGCGCGGCAGGATGCAGGCCTCCAGTTGCGATGGGGGCTTTATTGCGGGCAGTAGGCGAAAGGGTCGGCGTCGGGCTTTTCGGCCACGAGAATGGCGCCGTGCACGGCATTTTTCGGGCTGGCGCCGTGCTCAATCAATAGCTGGATTTCCGGCAGCTTGTTTTGCACGTCGGCACGAGCAAATTTGCCGCTGCAGACAATCCAGAACACCGCTTCGCGGGCATTGCCGATGCCGATTTCGCTATTGCTGCCGATTTGTTCGGTGAGCGCCAGCAGTTCGTCAAGGCTCATGCCGATGCGGCGGTTGCTCAGCACCAGTGCTTCGCTCAGGCGTTCTCGCGCCAGTCTTTCTTGCTGTTTGATGTACGCCAGGGTTGATGCGGCCACAACCAGCAGCAATAACACGAAAAAAATCACACTGCGGGCCGGATTGGGCTTGCTGGTTACGCCCATGTGCGCACTCCACCACGATTGAGACAAGGCCGACAGTCTAGTGCGGTTTAAGAAAATTCCCACTAGGCATAGTGCTAGTGAAATTTATCCGGATTTGTGCTGGGGGTGGGTTTGCCCCCGCAAAAGTTGGCTGCCGGCCTGGTTCGCGTCGTTTTTTGGCGCTTTATTTGCGATTGAATTTTTCTGCCAGCTGATTGAGCTTTTCAGCATGGCGTTGTGCTTCGGCTTCGGCTTTGCGCTGTTTGGCTTCGGCTTCACGCTGGGCCTTGCGGCGCTCGGCGTTTTTCTTCGAGCGTTCGCGCAGGGTCTCGCTGGCGTGCTGGCGATGTTCTTCCGTGACTTCGCCGGCGCTGTTGCCTTCCAGGTCAAAACGCTCGGTGGCGGTTTCCATGGCTTTCAGGTAACGCAGGGAGTTGGCGTGAATGCCGAGCGCGGTGCGCAGGGTTTTTTTCTCGATTTCCGGCATGGCGGCACGGATTTGTTTGTCGATGCCGATGGCCAGCGGCTGATAATCGCGGAATACGCTAAAGCGGGCCTGCAGTTCCTTGATCAGGGCTTGAGCGGTTTGGGCCGGGCTGGGTTGGGTTGTCGATTCGGTCATGAATATTGGCTGGAAAAAATCATCAATCGGTTGCAGGCCGGGCTTTCCGATAATCGGGGGTGAGTGCACCGGGCTTGTGCATTACGCAAGGCGATATTCTACGACGTTATTGCCCTTTGATGGCAATGTCATTTCGTCGATCAAGGTTTGTTTTATCGTCGGCGGGGTGAAACAATAGCCGGCTGCCCGTTTGCGAGAGCCTGTTTATGTCGAATTTGCCCAATACCATCCAGAATCTGATCATCCATCGCCTGCACAAAGAGCCCAATGGCCCGGCGCGCGTGGCGCTCAACGAGCGTGAGGTGCCGGTGAATGCCGCAGCGCAACGCTTGATCGACCAGCTGTGCCAGCTGTATTCGCAGCGTATCGGCAAGGGTTTTGGCAAGTTTGAGGATGACGAGGCTGCGTATCCGCTGCCGGCCTTGTTGCGCCTGCATGTGGCGGGCAGCCTGGATTTTGTTGCCATGTCGCAGCAGATGATGGCGCAGCTGCAGCAGCGGGTAGAGCAGGAGCCGCTGGCAGCGGGCGGGCACGTGCTGATTGCGCGGGTGAGCAATGCGAGCATGGATTTCCTGTTTGCTGCGGTGGTGAGCGAGGTGATTGGCACTGGCGTGAATGAAGCCATGCAGGTGGAAGATTGTATTCACCTGGAAATGAATGCGCTGCGGGTGGCGGGGCGCATTGATCTGGGCGCGTGGCAGACCGGTGGCGAGCGCTACATCAGCTTTCTGCGCGGGCGCGGCGACGTGGCGCAGTATTTCAAGCTGTTTCTTGGTTGCAACGATGTGGTCACGCCGCTGAAAGAGACACAAAAGCTGGTGCAGGGGCTGGAGCAGTTTGCCCAGTCGCAGCATATGGAACCCGAGGCGCGTGATCAATTGTTCGAACGGGCGCATAGCTATCTGGATGCACTGGGCGACGATGCGAGCCCGGTGGATCTGGCAACGGTGGCGGAACAGGTGTGGCCGGATGCACCGCAGAATCTGCAGCAGGTGTTGCAGGATGAAAATCTGGCGCTGAGCGGTGGCTTTGTGCCGGATCGCCGGGCGATCAAGCCGCTGATGCGTTTCAAGGCCAGCTCGCCGGAGTGGAAGCTGGAGTTCGACCGTGCCAGCCTGCGCTCCGGGGCGGTGATCTACAACAAGCAGAACGATACCCTGGTGCTGTTCAATATTCCCGATCAGCTGCGCAAGGAGTTGCTGGCCGAATAGTCGGATGTGGACGTGATTGGCTGGGTGCCGGCAGTATCAATGGCTGCTGGCAGCGGTTTTCTGCACCATGCCTTGCAGCAGCTTGCGCGGATGGCCCCAGCCCGGTTGCAGCCTGATTGCGTGGCGCAGTGATTGCTCGGCATCTGCCGGCGATTGGCAGGCCGCCAGCGCCACCCAGCTGTTGGCGTCTTGCGGTGCCTGCTGCAGTGCTGCCTGCAGATTGGTGCGCGCAGCGGCACAATTTCCCATCTTTTGTTCGGCCATGCCCAGATTGCGCCGCAGTTTGGCGCTCAGCGGCTGTTGCGGGTCGAGCATCAATCGCAGATTGTCGGCCTGCTGCCATTGGCCGCTGATTGCCAGCGCCAGGATCAGGTTGACGTGTGCGTGGCTGTTTTCTGGCTGCAATTTCAGCACCGACTGGTAGGCATACATCGCTTGCTCGGTTTTGCCAGCCGCCAAGGCCCAATCTCCCCAATTCAGCCAGTTAGTCAGATTGTGTGGTGACTGCTGCACCAGCTGCGCCATGATGGCGCTGGCTGCACGAAAATTGCCGTTGCCGGCCAGTGCTGCAGCGGTTTCCTGGCTGGCTGGCGCGGTTTCGCGCAGGAGCTCCACACGTGCGGCTTGCTGCAACGCCAGCGTGGTGGGCTGCATGCTACTGGCGAGGCAGGCGCTGCTCAACAGCAAGCTGGCAAGCGTGGCAATCACGGTATGTTGGCTGGGTAGAGCGAACATGTTAAACGGTAGTTATTAAATTA
>JAUPTR010000216.1 GCA_030917985.1 Pseudomonadota bacterium
GGGGATGCCAAGTTTTTCCACTTCGCTGCCCAGTACACCTTTGTCCTGAATGAAGCATACGGTGGACTGGAATTGTTGCGGGTCAAGCAGGCGCAGCGTGGTCAGCAGCACGTTTTCGGCGCCACCGACCGGCATTGCGGCGATGACGTGCAGGATCTTGAATTTAGCCATAGCGGGTTGCCAGAAGTTCCAGCATGCTGGAGGTGACCGATTCGACGGAGATTTCCGCCATGCTGCGTTGTGCCGATGCATCTTCGTTGCTGGCAGGATGTTCCAGCACACGCAGGGCGGGGTGATCCAGCGGCGCCAGGATGTAACCGCGGTGCAGACAGTGGTACATCGCCACCATCGGTATCTGCAATGCGCCGGCCAGATGGGTCGGCCCGGTGTCGACGCCAAGATAAAGGTCGAGACAGGACATGACGGCGCCGCTTTCGCGCAGACTGAGCTGCCCGGCGAACACCGTGACCCGCTCGCCCAGCGCCGTTCGCATTGCCTGGATTTTGGCCGGCGTGACATCGCCGCCGAGCAGGATGAACTGTGCCTGCGGATATCGCAGGCTTACTTGCTGACACGCCTGAACGAAATGCTCTACCGGCCAGTCGCGGTACGGCTTGGTGGGGAAGCTCTCCAGCACCAGGCCAATCAGTGGTCGCCGTGCGTCCAGCCCATGCTGGTGCAGCCTTTGTTGTGCCGCCGCTTTTTCGCTGGCCGTGACCTGATACGACAGTTGTCGCCCGTCGGGCGCCAGCCCCAGGCTCTGGATCAGTGGCAGCTGCACGTCGACCGCGTGCACAGTATCCAGCACCGGGCGCTGCACGCAACGGTACAGGCGGCTGTTGAGCCGCTCGTCGCGTTGCCGGAACGCCACCACCTTGTCCGCCACCCGCAAGGCATACCAGACCAGTGCCTCGTCGAAGTTGTGTACCACCGCCAGATCGTAACGCGGCCCGAACCAGCCGCGCAGCCAGGGGGCCGTCTTCTTGGTAATGTTGCCGACCTTGCCGACGAAAGGCTGGTTTTCTATCAGTTCCACCCGTCCCGGATGGCCCAGGCAGGTGATGTTTGCTTCAGGCCAGGCGTGGGCCATGGCGCGGATCACCGGCGTGGCCAGCAGCGTATCGCCGATACGGGTGACGTTGATGTGCAGAATGTTTTTGGGTTGCAGCATGAGTGTTAGGTTCTGTTGACGTAAGTTTCACGACTGCGTTTGACGCAATTCGGGATACAAAACAAGGAGTAAAACGCGCCGTGCAGTGATCTGCACAAGCGGTTTACGACACGGTTTTGTGCCCGAAGTGCGTCAAACCCTAACAGCGTCTCACGCGCGCGCAATGGCCGCATGATAAGCAGGGACGACGACGAAATCGGCGCCGAAGCCCCCAGCTCGCGCCAGCGGGAAGACGCGGTGCGCGCCTACCGGCAGATGCTGCCTTCGGAAATCGACCGCGGGCCGCTGTATCACGCCGACCAACTGATGAGCCGCCCGGTGATTGTCGTCAACCAGAACAGCGACGTGGCAGAAGCATGGCGCACCCTGCGCGACAACAACATCCACGAGGCCCCGGTGGTCAACGACGAACAGCAGCTGATTGGCCTGGTCAGTGAACGCGATCTGCTGACGGCAATCGACGTCGAAGCGGGCGAGGTGGTCGCCGCCCGGCAACGACGGGTGAAAGACGTGATGACCACGCCGGTGGTGGCAGCCGAACCGGTCACCGACATCCGCCGCGTGGCAGCCATCATGCTGCATCGTGGCGTGGAAGGTGTGCCGGTGATCGCCGAGACGGGCCGAATTATCGGCTTTGTTTCGCGCAGCGACATCCTGCGGGCAGTGGTGAACGACCCGCCTTTAAGCCTGTGGCGATAACGCGACTGCGGGCGTTGGCGCCGGCAGGCTGTTTGGCACACCGCCAAGAGATAAGCCGCCAAACCGGGCATCAAACACATCGGCCTGCAAGCCAATAGCAGCGCGGCCTGCAGGCAAGGCTGCAAGCCGCATTGGGATTGGGCTGCAGGGCAGAGGCTTGAAACCAACCGCTACGCGCCCAGCGTGCTTGACCAACTGGCGCTGATCACACTCGGGCAAACCGCAGGGTTATCGCTGGACGAAATCCGCTCGATGCTCACCCCCTACGGCCCACCCAACATCGACCGGCAGCTACTCGCCGCCAAAGCCGACGAAATCGACGCGCTGATCAAACGCCTGCGCGCCGTCAGCAACGGCCTGCGCCACGCCGCCGCCTGCCCCGCCCCCAGCCACGCCGAATGCCCGAGTTTTCAGAAACTGCTGCACGCGTCGGCGAGTGGCGCGCTGGAAAAACGCTGGGGGAAAACCCGGCTGCAGCCAGGCCGCAAGCAGGAGTGAAACGGCGACCAAACGGGCATTGGCCTGCAAGGCAATAGCAGCGCGGCTTGCAGGCCAGCCATTTGGTCTTTACCAACGGTAACCCGCTTCAGCGCGTGTTGCTGCGGCTCAAGCGCCGAGCAGGCGGCGGGCCAGCAGCGATTGCATATCGCGGCGCCCGTCAGCAATCAGATAAATGATGACCTGACTGCCGGTGATGCGGTAAATCACGCGATATGGCTTGAAGATGGTCTGGCGATATTCTTTGATGCCGAGGCCAATCAGTTCCTTTGGATAGCTGCCTCGCTCCGGGAATGTCGACAAGCTCTCCACAACCGCCATCAACTCATCCAGCACGAAATTGGCGTTCGCCACACAGTCGAATTCAGAGATGTAGTCGTAGATGGCCTCCAGATCCTGCTCCGCACCCTCGGTAAGCAGAACCTCGAATTTGGCAGGTGCACCAGCCATCAGACAGCGGATCGCTTGGCGCGCAGCCGGGCAACAACATCGGCCACAGGCTTTAGCTTTCCAGCCGCCACGTCTTGATTGCCCAGCGCGAGGATTTTAAGCAGCGCCAGCGTTGCTTGCGTTTCTTCGAAGGTGGCGATGTCCTGCAGCACAGCCTTGGCCTCACCGTTTTGGGTGATGACCAAGGGCTCACGCCGTTCCGCAAGCTGCGTCAACACCTCGGCAGCGTTGGCCTTGAGGTAGCTGATCGGCTTGACTTGAGATGAGTAGCGCATGGCGGTGATCCTGACAAACAAAGACTTAATATAGTCTTTTTATAGTCTCACGGCAAAACCCCGCGTCGGGCAGACAGGAAAAGCAGGCGCACAAACAGGCATCGGCCTGCGAGGCAATAGCAGAGCGGCCTACAGGCCGGGCTGCAGGGCAAGCGGGGATTGGGCTGCAGGCAAGGTCAGAAACTAGGAAAAATACTAGGAATTGGCCGCAAACTCGCGCCAGCACTGGGATTGCTGCCAGTTTGCCGGTATTGTTGGGGCTGGCAGAATAACGGGCTTTTACCGAATTTGCGGCGAACGGCCTCGCGTGACTTTAATCGGCATTCGAGATCAGGATTGCAATCATGAAAATGTGTTAATGCAAGACTTGACCCCGAAGTTCGCTTCTTGACTGATATTGAGTTCATCATCACCTCGAAAAAATGCCGCTAACCGGCTCGTTCTTGCCCGCTATGCGGCCAAGAAGCCGCAGACAGGCTTGGTTTGCCGCTCGGCTCAAGTGAGTGGATGGCTTTTCACGTAATCAATACAACGCAGGGCATCATCCATATGGTACTGCTGCTTCCAAACAAACGTATTCGACTGGAATTCGTCGCAAAGCGCCGCCAATCGCGGGTTGCGCGCCAGATAGGCGCTAATGATGTGTCTTGCGCCATA
>JAUPTR010000028.1 GCA_030917985.1 Pseudomonadota bacterium
AACCCGTCAAACGCCCAGGGCATCACGTGCATCAGCATGGCAGTATCTCCAGCAGTTGGCTTTCGTAACGATTCTTGACTTCGCGTACCAGCGCATCGGCATCGGTCAGGTGCAAGGCATGCACCAGCACCCGCCGCTGTGCCAGTTCTACCCGCACACCAACGGTTCCCGGCGTGAGCGTGATCATCGATGCCAGCAACACCGCCACCAGTTCGTCGTCGCGCTCCAGTGGCACGTAGACAAACCCAGGCTGCAACTGCTGGCGCTGGAACAGCACCTGGCGCGCCACCACCAGATTGGCGAGCACGATATCCCACAGCAGCAGCGCAATCAGGCGCAATAGTTTGAGCGGCTTGCTGACCCGGCGTACCGGCATCGGCGCCAGCCGCTGCAACAATAATGGCAGCACCGTGCCAAGCACGGCACCCAGCAGCCAGTGGCCTGCCGCCAGCGACTGGTTGAGCAGCAACCACATCAGCAACAGCGCCAGGCTCAGCCAGGGGCGGGGGAGCATGCGGGCGGGCCTCATCGCAGCACCTCGACATAGGCATCGGTGAGCAACAATTGCTCGGCCATGCGCTGGCAATAGGACGATATCGGCTCGGCAAACACGCTCAGCGCCAGCGCCATCAGCACCAGCGCACTGGCCGGCAACAAGGTGCCGGGGCGTGCCGCATGCCAGTTGCCACTCGGCTCTTGCCAGAACAGGGCACTGCCGGCCCGTGCCAGCGCAATCATGCTCAACAGGGCCGCCAGCAATACCAGCGCCAGCCACAGGCCGGGTGCCTGCAGCGGCAAACCCTGCAACAGCCAGAGTTTGGCAAGAAAACCGGCCGAAGGCGGCAAACCGGCCAGCAGCACTGCCGCCAGCAAAAACAGCAGCGCCAGGTGTTTGTCGGCCACGCCGCCGGCATGCAGCACGTCACCGGCATCGCGCCGCAGCTGCAGTTGATCGGCCAGCAGATACAACACCGCCACCGCCAGCGTGCTGTGTGGCAGGTAATACAGCGTTGCCGCCAGTGCTGCCGGCGTGGCCACGGCAAAGCCGAACAGCAGCATGCCTACCGACCCCACCACCAGCCCGCCAGCCAGCCCGCGCACGCTGCGCGCCGCCAGCGCCAGCAGGCTGCCCAGCAGCAGCGTGCCCAGCGCCAGCCACGGTAGCCACGGCGTCAGCAGGCCACTGCCGGCATCGCTGGCGCTGCCGAACACCAGCGTATACACACGGATGATGGCGTACACCCCCACCTTGGTCATGATCGCAAACAGGGCCGCCACCGGGCCCGGTGCCGCCGCGTAGGTGCCGCGCACCCAGGCATTCAGCGGCCAGAGCGCGGCTTTCAGCGCAAACACGATAAACAGCAGCAGCGCGGCACTGCGCAGCCACGGCCATTGCCCTGGCGCTGCCTGCGCCACACGGCGCGCCATGTCGGCCATGTTCAGCGTGCCGGTCAGGCCGTACAGCAGGCTGACCGCAATCAGAAACAGCGCCGAGCCGGCGAGATTGAGGGTGACATAACGCAGGCCGGCATCGATGCGCGCCCGGCCATCGCCATGTACCAGCAGGCCGTAAGAGGCAATCAGCAGCAGTTCGAAAAACACGAACAGGTTGAACAGATCGCCGGTAAGGAAGGCGCCGTTCAGGCCCATCCACTGCAGCCAGAACAATTCGTGGAAAAACGCGCCGCGTTTATCCCAGTCGCTGACAGCGGCGTAGGCCTGCACTTCCAGCGCCAGCAGAGCGGTCAGTACCAGCATCCAGGCCGATAGCCGATCCAGCTGCAGCAGAATGCCGAACGGCGGCTGCCAGCCTCCGAGACGATAGACCTGGATCGCACCCTGATCGGCCCAGGTCAGCAAGGTCAGGCTCAGCAGCAACATGGCGCCACCACCCAGCAGCGCCAGGCCACGCTTGAGTGCCAGGCGTTGCCCCAGCAGCAGCGACAAGGCCGCCAGCAAGGCTGGCAGCAGCACTGGCAAAATCAGCAAATGCTGGCTCAGCATGACGCATCCTCGTCACGGTCGATCCGGTCGTCACCCTGCTGCTGGCGCTGGCGAATGGCAAGCGCCAGCAGCAGGGCGGTCATGGCCAGGCCGATCACGATTGCAGTCAGCACCAGTGCCGGCGGCAGCGGGTCGGCATAATCGCTGCCCGCAGCGTGGATGATGGGCGTGGCACCGATTTTCAGCCCGCCCATGGCAAAAATGAACAGATTCACCGCATACGACAGCAGGGTCATGCCCAGCACCAGATCAAAGCTGTGGCGGCGCAGCACCAGATACAGGCCACAGGCAGCCAGCAGGCCGACAATCAGCGAAAACAGCAATGCACTCATGCGCCCTCCTCCGGCCGATATTGCGCCAGCCGCGTAAACAGGGCCCAGCCAGCCCCCACCACCAGCAGATATACAGCCAGATCGAACAAGGCGGCCGTGGCCCATTCCAGCTCACCCACCAGCGGCAAATGCAGATGGCCGTGGGCGCTGCTGAGAAATTCGCTGTCGAAATACCAGGCACCGGTGCCGGTGACCAGCGCCAGCATCAGGCCGAATGCCATCCAGCGCGGCGGCGACAGACGGCTGAAACGCATGCCGGCCAACACCGGCAATACCAGAAACACCACCGTTACCAGGCCTGCAACAAAGCCACCACCCGGCTGTTGATGCCCGCGCAGGAACAGATACACCGCCACCAGCAGGCCAAACGGCAGCAGCAGGCGCACCCCCAGCCGCAACATCGGCGCAGCGGGCGCATCAGCGCTGCTGCCGGCGCCTTGCTGCAGCAGTTTGATCAGCAGCAAACCAGCGAGGCCAAGTACGGTGATTTCGCCAAAAGTATCGAAACCCCGGAAATCCACCAGGATGACGTTGACCACATTGCTGCCGCCGCCCAAGGGCACGCTGTGCTGCAGGTAATAACCGGAGAGGCTGGGCACCGGGTTGCTCAGCACCGCAAACAGACAGGCGGCAATGCCGCCGCCAGCCAGCAATGCCAGCAGCGCATCGCGCCAGCGGCGCGCGGCGGACTCACGCATGCCGTGGTGCGGAGTGGGCAGGTGGCGCAGCGCCAGCAGCAGCAAAATGGTTGCCACCACCTCCACCACCAGTTGCGTCAGAGCCAGATCGGGCGAGGAATACAGCACAAAGGTCAGTGCAGTCATCAGTCCGACCACGCCGGCAGCCAACACCGCCAGCACCCGCTGCCGATGCCAGCGCACACACACCAGCGCCGCCAGCAACATGATGCCGCCCCCTACCAGCGGCGGGATATCCGCACGCTGCAGCGGCGCCAGGGGTAATGCGGCGGGCATGATCTGGCCAAGCCAGGGCCAGATGCCGGCCAGCAGGCACAGCAACAGCCAGCGCAACAGGCCGCGGCGCAGGGTATCGCGCTGCCAGTGGCCGGCTACGCTGTGCGCCAGTTGCAGCAAGCCGGCCAGAAGGGCATCAAAGCTGCGCTTGCCGCCTTCTTCCGGCACCAGGCGCCCCATCGGCCACGCCAGTTTGCCCGGCCAGCGATACAGCACCAGCCCCAGCAGCATGGCGGCAATGCTCATCAGCAAGGGCAGGTTCACGCCGTGCCACAGCGCCAGATCGATGGCCGGCAAATCGTCGCCTACCACACTGCGCGACGCGACCTGCAGCAACTCCAGCACGGTCCAGCCCGGCAGCATGCCCACCAGCAGGCACAGCGCCACCAGCAGTTCGATCGGTACACGCATCCAGCGCGGGGCCTCGTGCGGGGTGTGTGGCAATGGCCCGGTTGCGCTGCCAAAAAACACGCCATGGGCAAAACGCAGCGAATACGCCACGCTCAGTGCGGTGCCCAGCCAGGCCAGCACGGGCAGCAGCCAGATCACACCCAGCGGCGCAGCCTGTAGAGTCTGTCCATAGAACATTTCTTTCGACAGGAAACCATTGAGCAAGGGCACGCCAGCCATCGCCGCCGCCGCCACACAGCCAAGCAAGGCGGTATGCGGCATGTAGCGTGCCAGTCCACCAAGCTTGCCCATGTCGCGGGTGCCGGTTTCGTGATCAACAATGCCGGCAGTCATGAACAGCCCGGCCTTGAATGTGGCGTGATTGATCAGGTGAAACACTGCGGCCACGGCCGATTCACGGGTGCCGATACCGAACAGCAAGGTAATCAGCCCCAGATGGCTGATGGTGGAATAGGCGAGCAGGCCTTTCAGATCGCGCTGCAGATTGGCCTGCCAGGCACCAACCAGCAAGGTGGCCAGCCCGACGGGCACTACAATGCTGAACCACAGATCGGTGCCAGCCAGCACTGGAAACAGCCGCGCCAGCAAAAACACCCCAGCCTTGACCATGGTGGCCGAATGCAGGTAGGCCGACACCGGCGTGGGTGCGGCCATCGCCTTGGGTAGCCAGAAATGCAGCGGAAACTGCGCCGATTTGGCAAATGCACCGAGCAGGATCAGGCACAGCAATAGCGGATAACGCGGATCAGCCAACACCTGCTCGCGTGCGGCAATCACGTCGCTCACGGCAAAGCTGCCGGCAATATCGCCCAGCAGCAAAAAACCCGCCAGCAGGCACAAGCCACCGGCACCCGTCACCACCAGGGCCATGCGAGCGCCCTGGCGCGAGGCGCTGCGCTCGCCCCAGTAGCCGATCAGCAGAAAGGAGCTGATGCTGGTCAGCTCCCAGAAGCTCAGCAACAGCAGTAGATTGTCTGCCAGCGCCACGCCGAGCATGGCGCCCATGAACAGCAGCAGCGAGGCAAAAAAGCGCCGCGTGTCGCGCTCGTGATTCAGGTAATAACGGCCATACACAATCACCAGCAGGCCAATACCGTATACCAGCAGCACAAACAGTGCCGCCAGCCCGTCCAGCCGCAGGGCCAGATGAATATCCGCCGCCGACAGCCACGGCAGATGCAGCACCGGATGCTCGCCCGCCACCAGCCCCGGCCACATCAGCCACAACAAGCTCAGGCCCAGCACTGGCGCGCCGGCAGCCAGCCATGGCGGCAACACACGGCCACGCAAAGGCAGCAGCGTCAGCAATGCGGCGGCAACAAACGGCAGGGAAAGCAGCAACAACAAGGGCAAGATGCAAGTCCGGAAACACGGGCAGCCGTCATTCTAGCAGCTTGTCGGACTTGAGCGATCGTCGCGAGCCGGGCGTAAAAACGCGGCCAGCCTTGCCCGTTCTTGAGACAGATGGCCGGGCTGAACGCCGCCTCTCTCATTACTGCAGCAGATCTGCCAGCCATCATGCCGGGGCCGACAGCCCCAGCAACTCACGGGCGTTGGCACTGGTGGCGGCCGCCACGTCCGCCAGCGTCATCTGGCGCAATTCAGCCAGTACACTGGCAATTCGCGGCAAGTGCACGGGGGAATTGCGCTGCCGGTAAGCCCAGGCGGGGGCCATGTCAGGCGCATCGGTTTCCAGCACCAGCGCCTGCAGCGGCAGGGTTGCCGCCAGCTCGCGAATCCGCCGCGCCCGGTCAAAGGTCATCGCCCCGCCAAAACCCAGCCTGAAACCCAGCTTGATGAACTCATCCGCCTGCTGACGGCTGCCATTAAAGGCATGGGCGATACCGCCTTTCACACGAATGCGGCGCACATGCTTGAGAATCAGATCCTGCGCCTTGCGGATGTGCAGCAACACCGGCAGATCGAACTCGGCAGCCAGCTGCAGCTGTGCCACAAACAGCACCTCCTGCGCAGCCATGTCCAACCCCGGCACAAAACCATCCAGCCCGATTTCGCCCACCGCCACCACCCCGCCCTGTGCCAGCTGCGCCCGTAACCAAGACAAATGCTGCGGCAAGTGGCTCTGGATATATATCGGGTGCAGGCCCAGCGCGATGCGGCAGCAGGGGTATAACTGCGCCATCTGGCGCGTTTGCGCAAAGCCGGGTGCCGTCACCGCCGGCACCACCAGCGTTGACACACCGGCTGCCAGCGATTGCGCCACCAGCTGATCACGATCCGCAGCAAATTCAACCGCATCCAGATGGCAGTGAGTATCGATCAAATCCAGGCCAGGCTTCATTTTTCCACCCCATATCAACAACAGCAAGCCACTTCGGAGCTGAAACTCTAATTATGCTTGACGCAAGTGCGCGCCCTTCGTACTATTATGTCATTCGCATTTGCACTGATGCCTTCAGCCCCTCGGCAGGATCGGTGTCAAGCGAAAACAGGCAACACACATCACACATAAAGCTTAAACGACGGAGAAACTTCATGAAC
Organism: Pseudomonadota bacterium; assembly: GCA_030917985.1. GTDB lineage: Bacteria > Pseudomonadota > Gammaproteobacteria > Burkholderiales > SCOH01 > CALMFQ01. Next base: position 6,224 of record JAUPTR010000028.1, read on the forward strand.
GTTAAAACTATGATTCGCGGCGCCGTCAGCGCCCTGATCCTGGCTGGCGTCAGCACCCTGGCAATGGCCGCCAGCGATTCGCCGGTTGGCAAATGGAAAACCATCGACGACAAAACCGGCCAGCCAAAAGGCGTGGTTGAAATCACCGAAAGCAACGGTGTTCTGACCGGCAAGATCGTCGGCCGCTTCCCGAAGCCGGGTGATCCGGCAAACCCGGTTTGCGACAAGTGCGAAGGCGCCAAGAAAGGCCAGCCCATCGTTGGTCTGGTATTCCTGGAAGGCCTGAAAAAGAACGGCGACGAATACGAAGGCGGCCAGATCCTGGATCCGGAAACCGGCACTGTATACAGCTCGAAAGCCAAGCTGATCGAAGGCGGCAAAAAGCTGGAAGTTCGTGGCTTCGTTGGCGTATCGCTGATCGGCCGCAGCCAGACCTGGGTTCGCGAAGAGTAATGAAGCAACAAGAAGCTGCGCACGCCAAATCGTGAGCAGCCTCTGGCAACAAATATAAAAATTTAAAATATTCAGCAGTATATTTTTGGGGAAAAAGCCGGCAATGCGTTGTCGGCTTTTGACTTTTTAGCGTCTGCA
>JAUPTR010000217.1 GCA_030917985.1 Pseudomonadota bacterium
ATGCCAACCCGGCCTTTGTAGCCGGACCCTTTGCAAGTGTCGCAGCCTACCGGTCCATTCGGTTTCCAGCTGCCGTCCAGATCTTCTTCTGCAAAACCCGCTTTCAGCAGTGCTTCGCGTGGCAAGTCAATCGGTTTCTTGCAGTGACTGCACAGTCGCCTTGCCAGACGCTGTGCGGTAATCAGGATTACCGCACTGGCGATGTTGAACGGCGCCACTCCCATATTCATCATCCGCGTCAGCGTGGTTGGCGCATCGTTGGTATGCAGGGTGGAGAACACCATGTGGCCGGTTTGCGCTGCCTTGATCGAAATGTCCGCAGTGCCCAGGTCACGAATCTCGCCCACCATGATGATGTCCGGATCCTGGCGCAGGAATGCTTTCAGCGCTGCAGCAAAAGTCAGCCCGGCTTTTTCGTTGACGTTGACTTGATTGATTCCTGGCAGGTTGATCTCGGCAGGGTCTTCTGCGGTCGAAATATTGATACCTGGCTGGTTCAGAATGTTCAGGCAGGTATAAAGCGAAACCGTTTTGCCGGAGCCGGTCGGCCCGGTTACCAGCACCATGCCATAAGGTCTGTTGATAGCCTTGAGCAGGGCTTCTTTCTGATCCGGTTCGTACCCCAGTGCTTCAATGCCCAGTGTGGCTGATGACGGGTCGAGAATACGCATACAAATCTTCTCGCCGAACAGGGTCGGTAGCGTGCTGACACGAAAGTCGATAGCGCGGTTGGCGGACATGCGCAGTTTCATGCGGCCATCTTGCGGTACACGTTTTTCCGAAATATCCAGCCCCGAGATAACCTTGATGCGCGCTGCAAGCTTGTCTTTGATCGCCAGCGGCGGCTGGCCGACTTCGTGCAATACGCCGTCGGTCCGATAGCGAATGCGGTAGAACTTTTCGAATGGCTCCATGTGGATATCCGAGGCGCCTCCATTGATGGCATCCAGCAAAACTTTCTGCACGTAACGTACGATTGGCGCATCGTCAACGTCGCTGGATACATCAACACCAGAACTTCCGCTTTCAGAACTGGGCTCCGCTTCGATATCGTCAAGCGCAATATCATCACTGGTCATGCTCTTGAGATTGGCGCCCGAAGCTTCCAGCGTTTTCTCGATATAGCTGCCGAGCTTGTTGTCCTCAACTACGATAGGGTCGATCGCCAGGCTGGTCTGGAACTTGGCCTCTTCCAGTGCGGCAATATTGGTGGGGTCAGACATGGCGACAAATAGTTTGTTGCCACGTTTGTAGAGCGGCAGGATGCGCCTGCCAACCATCAGTTTGTGGTCTAGCAGTTGATGCGGAACATTGCTCGGGTCGAGCACATTCAGATCCATCAGCGGAAAGCCGAACATCTGCGCGGCAAATTCCGCAATCTGTGCCGCAGACAGTTTTTTGCTGATCACCAATTGCTGGATAAAGGTCAGATTTGCGGTCGTTGCCTGCTGAATGATGGTGTCGGCATCGGCTTGTTGCAGTAGATTGTTTTGCACCAAGGCGCGTGCCAGCCCGGTGAAATTGGAAGCATTCACTGCCTTACTCCATGCTGACTGAATAAAATGAGCTGGATTAAAATCGTCAACATTGACGCAAATCGTTGCCGGGTGCGAACTTCAGGCCGGCAGCGTGTCCGTGGGATTAATAACAGTTCAGTTTAGGAGGCTTTCCCGGGAAAGTAAATTTTCACAATACGCACCTGGCGATCCTGTGTTTGCACTACCTCCATGCGGTGCCCGCTGATTTCCAGGCAGGTGGCATCTTCAGGAATATCCTGAAAATGCTGCAGGATGAGGCCGTTGAGTGTTTTTGGGCCGTCCAGCGGAAAATGGCAGCCCAGCTTGCGGTTCAGGTCACGCAGCAGGCTCATGCCTTCAATCAGGTGGCCGGCATCGTCCTTGTTGATCGCGTTGCCGCGCTGGCTGGGCGAGTTGCTGGTAAATTCACCGATGATTTCTTCCAGAATGTCTTCAATCGTTACAAGGCCCATCAACTCGCCGTATTCGTCCACCACCAGGCCCAGGCGACGCTGGCTCTCCTGGAATTGTTGCAGTTGGGCGAATAGTGGTGTTCCGGCGGGAATGAAGTATGGCTCGCGCCAGATCGATTTGATGCGCTCTGCCGTGAGTTCCTCACGCGCCAGATGCAACACCTTGCGCAAGTGGATTACTCCCAGCATGTTATCGATACGCTCTGCATATACCGGGATGCGGGTATGGTGAGCGGTGGCAAGTTGTTCCTGCAGGGTGTCCTGACAGGCATTGATGTCAATGGCCTCGATCCGGTTGCGTGGCGTCATCACGTCATCCACCGTGATGTCCTGAAGTTCAAACAGATTCATCAGGATGCTGTGATGTTTCTTGTCTATGAAATGCCCCGCTTCCAGCACGAGAATACGAAGTTCCTCAGGGCTCAGTGGTGTGCCGTCTTCATTACTCTTGTCGAGTCGCATCAGCTTGATCAGTGCCGAGACAAACAGGTTGACGAACCAGACGATGGGGTTGGCCAGACGCAGCATTAAGGTGAGCGGGTAGCTGGCGGTGGTGGCAATCGGTAGCGAATAGTTAGCGGCAACAATCTTTGGTGTAGCTTCGCTGAATACGAGAATGGCAAAGGTAACGGAGACTGTTGCTATGCCCAGTGCCACTTCGTCGTTGCCAATCAGGCGGAAGGTGATGACGGTGGCCAGTGAGGCGGAGGCCGAGTTGATCAGGTTGTTGCCGAGCAGGATGACGCCGAGCAATTTGTCGGTTTTCTGTAGTAGCTCGGAGGTCAGCCTGGCGCCGCGATGCCCTTGCTGCACCAGACTTTTCAGACGGTAACGATTGACCGCCATCATCGACGTTTCTGCTGCGGAAAAAAAGGCAGACAACGCCAGGCAAACAAACAGGGATGCAAACAGTGCAGAGAGGGGGATGGCGTCCAAGATCAGGGGGGAGAGAAAACGATACCCGCTATCATCAGGGATTGCCGGGGGATGTCAAGTTATTGGCGCTGCAACAATACTTCCAGCACAAATTTGGAGCCCAGGTAGGCGAGTAACAGCAAACTGAAGCCTGACAATGTCCAGCGTACTGCCGTGCGTCCACGCCAACCCATTAGCCGGCGGCCCGTCAGTAGTGCGGCGAACACAAACCAGGCAATCAGCGTAAACATGGTTTTGTGATTGATCTGGAAAGGTTTGTGAAAGATTTCTTCTGAAAACAGGATGCCGCTGCCCAGGGTGATGGTCAGTAGCAGAAAGCCTGCGCCCAGCACCTTGAATAACAGCGATTCCAGTCCAAGCAGGGGCGGCAGGTTGGTGAGCAGGCTGTGAGGGGTGTGCTCGTGCAGGCGTTTGTCGGCAACTGACATCAGAACCGCGATCATGGCGGCAATGGTCAGCAGGCTGTAGGCCAGCATGGCGGCCATGATATGGGCGCGGAATGCCGGCAAGTCCGCCCCCTGAAAACCGCGCATGGCGGGGATCAGTGCACCGCAGAGGGTGGCAAAGGCTGCCGCAGGCAATAGCAGTGGCTGAATGCCATCCAGCCGGTAATAAAATCCACCTGCCCAGAAGATGGCGACGGACAGCCATAAAGTAAGAGAAAGTGCGCTGCCAGCTGAAAAGCCGAATATCGGACTGCTGACAAAGCTGTAAAACAGCAAGGCACCATGCGCCAGCAGGGTTGTCGTCAGCGTGATCTGCTCCAGTCGTGGCTGGGCCGGCGCAAGTGCGCGCCAGCGTGTCCGCCAGAAATGCCAGGCAAGACCAGAATAAGCAAGAGCAATGATAAGAGACAGGGCTAGCACGTTAATTTGTTGTAAAATCGCGACCTTCGGCCCAAGTCTACACCAGAGTGCGGAGCTTGTCGCAAGCGCTTTGATGCTGCCTGGATGCCGCCGGACGACTGGATGCGGCAACTGCCGAAATAGACCCGGCGATCGGTGCCTGCCATAGTATTGGCCTTCGAGCCTGTGCCACCAGGCTCTTACAGAATAAATAACGGAAACAAGCCATGTTCGAGAACCTTTCCAATCGCCTGTCGCATGTCGCCAAAACCTTGCGCGGACATGCGCGCCTGACTGAGTCGAATATTCAGGATGCCATGCGCGAAGTGCGGATGGCGCTGCTGGAGGCCGACGTGGCGCTGCCGGTGGTCAAGACCTTCGTCAATCAGGTGAAGGAGCGCGCCCTCGGGCAGGACGTCATTGGTAGTCTGACGCCGGGCCAGGCTGTGATTGGCGTGGTTTACGAGGAGCTGCAGAAGCTGATGGGCGAGCAGAATGACGCGCTCAATCTCGCAGCGGTGCCGCCGGCCGTGATCCTGATGGCGGGCTTGCAGGGCTCGGGTAAAACCACCACCACCGGCAAGTTGGCCAAGTTTCTCAAAGAAAAAAACAAGAAAAAGGTGCTGGTGGTGAGTTGTGATGTTTACCGTCCCGCCGCGATCGAGCAATTGAAAACCTTGGCAGCGCAGCTGGAAGTGGAGTGGTTTCCATCCAGCGGTGATCAGAACCCGGTCGATATCGCCAGCGCTGCCATCGATTATGCCAAGCGACACTTTTTTGATGTGGTGATTGTCGATACCGCCGGCCGTCTGGCGATCGACGAAGCGATGATGGCCGAAATCAAGGCCTTGCACGCAGCTGTGAGCCCAGTGGAAACACTGTTTGTGGTGGATGCGATGCAGGGCCAGGATGCGGTGAATGTGGCGCACGCTTTTGGCGAAACGCTGCCATTGACCGGTGTTGTGTTGACCAAGCTGGATGGCGATGCGCGCGGTGGCGCGGCATTGTCGGTGCGCCACGTAACGGGCAAGCCGATCAAATTTATCGGTGTCGGCGAAAAAGTTGCTGCACTGGAGCCGTTTTACCCTGATCGTATGGCTTCCCGTATTCTCGGGATGGGTGATGTGCTGTCGTTGATCGAAGATGCACAGCGCAGCGTCGACATGGATCAGGCGCAGGAAATGGTTAAAAAGATGAAATCCGGCAAGGGTTTCGATCTGGAAGACTTCAAAATGCAAATCCTGCAGATGAAAAAAATGGGTGGTCTGAATTCGCTGCTGGATAAGTTACCGGGCAATATCAGCCAGATGGCGCAAGGCCAGGTTGACGATAAGCTGGTAAATCGTATCGAAGGTATCATCAACTCGATGACGCCGCAGGAGCGTGCCAAGCCGGAATTAATCAAAGCTTCGCGCAAGCGTCGCATTGCTGCCGGTTCAGGGGTTTCAGTACAGGAAGTCAATAAATTGCTGAGTCAGTTCGAGCAGACGCAAAAAGTCATGAAACAGTTCAGTAAAGGTGGTATCGGCAAGCTGATGCGCGGCATGAAGGGCATGTTGCCGGGAATGTAAATGGATCAAGGCGTCGGCTATTTAACGCAAGGCGCTCTTTTTTCTTGTCAATTTTGTGATCGCCAGCGTAAAATCGCGATCTTTTTTCTGATTTGGTCTAGGTAGGCATAATCATGGTCGTTATTCGTTTTTCCCGCGGCGGCTCCAAAAACCGCCCGTTTTTCAACGTTGTGGTTGCTGATTCCCGTTGCCGTCGTGACGGCCGCTTCATTGAGCGCATCGGCTTTTTCAATCCGGTTGCCAAAGAAGGTGCCGAAGGCGTGCGTATTGCTATGGACCGTCTGAACTACTGGACTGGCCAGGGCGCGCAGCTGTCGGATTCGGTTGCTCGTGTACTCAAGTCGGTAAAAACTGCTTAAGCCTTGTCAACTGACGACATGGTGGTAATGGGGCAGCTTGGCACCCCATTTGGCGTAAAAGGCTGGGTACGGATCTTCGCTGATACGGAGTATCCGGACAGTCTGCTGGACTATTCTGTCTGGTATCTCGAAACTGCAACTGGCTGGCAGGCTTTTGATATTGAAGCTGCCGAAATGCATGCCAAGGGCCTGGTGGCCAAACTGGCTGGCATCGATGATCGCGATCTGATCGTGTCGATGCGCAATCGCAAGATTGCCGTGCCCCGCAGCGAGTTGCCGGAAACAGAAGACGGCGAATACTACTGGTCTGATTTGATTGGCCTTTCGGTTGTCAATCTGGCGGGTGAGTCGCTGGGTAAAGTCACGCAGTTGCTGGAAACCGGCGCAAATGACGTGCTGGTGATCCGCGATGCCAATGTCGAGCGGCTTCTGCCGTTTGTTGATGCAGTGGTCAAGACTGTCGATATTGCAGCAGCGCTGATTACGGTCGACTGGGGTCTGGACTACTGATGCAGTTTGACGTCGTCACGTTGTTTGCGCCGATGTTTGATGCCATCACACAGCACGGCATCAGCCGGCGGGCGGTAGAGCGTGGCTTGTTTGAATTGCATTGCTGGAATCCGCGCGATTTCGCCAGCGACAACTATCGCACCGTGGATGACCGCCCGTATGGCGGTGGTCCGGGCATGGTGATGCTGGCAGAACCGCTGGAAATGGCATTGCAGGCAGCACGTGAACGGCAACTGCAACACACCGGGCAGCGACCCAAAGTGGTGTATCTGTCGCCGCAGGGCCAGCCGCTGACTCATTCTCTGGTGATGCAATTGAAGGCGGAGCCTGGTTTGGTATTGCTGGCGGGCCGCTACGAAGGCATCGATGAGCGGGTGATCCAGCGGCAGGTGGATCTGGAAGTATCGATTGGTGACTATGTGTTGTCCGGCGGCGAGCTGGGCGCGATGGTACTGATGGACGCGATTGTGCGGCAGTTGCCTGGCGTTTTGAACGATGCCGGATCGGCTGAGCAGGATTCGTTTGTCGATGGCTTGCTCGATTGCCCGCATTACACGCGGCCAGAAGTATATGAAGGAATATCGGTGCCGGATGTGTTGTTGTCCGGTAACCATGCAGAAATCAACCGTTGGCGGTTGAAACAGGCGCTGGGCCGTACCTGGCAACGGCGCCCTGAGCTGCTGGCTTCACGCCAGCTTACAAAAGAGGAATCTCGGCTTCTGGCATCGTTCCAGAAGGAACAAGATTCCGCAGAAACGGAGTAATACTCATGAATCTGATCCAGCAACTGGAACAAGAAGAAATCGCCCGTTTGGGTAAAACCATTCCTGAATTTGCACCGGGTGATACCGTTGTGGTGCAAGTAAAGGTTAAAGAGGGTACCCGCGAGCGTCTGCAGGCTTACGAAGGTGTCGTCATCGGCAAGCGTAACCGTGGCCTGAACAGCTCGTTCATCGTACGTAAAATTTCGTCCGGTGAAGGTGTTGAGCGTACTTTCCAGACTTACTCGCCGCTGGTAGCCTCGATTGAGGTTAAACGCCGTGGTGACGTACGTCGCGCCAAACTGTACTACCTGCGTGAGCGTTCGGGTAAATCCGCACGTATCAAGGAAAAACTGCCAACCCGCAAGGTCAAGGCGGAAGCAGTTTGATTCAGGTACTGCTGTTGAAAACAAAGAACCCGGCCTTGAGCCGGGTTTTTTGTTTTCTGGGCGCTTTATTCGTCGCCTGTCTTAATCTGTTTTATGCGGGCTTTGTTTGTCGCGCAGCATTTGCAGTTGCCGCCAGAATTGTCGGGAGAATCCCGGATTCTGCTGTTCAAAGTTGCGTGAAAATACCAGATAGTAGTATTTCTCTGTCAACGGCAAGGCCAGTTTGCGCAGGCGCTGGGCGATTGCCGGCTGCTGCCGCAGCTCCAGGTCTGCCTGAGTGGTTTGCAGTGCGGCAGCGTCTACGTGTCCGGCGGCAAGGTGGCGCAAGACGTCACGCGTATCTCGCGCCAACGCTTTGGGTGTTGCCCCCAGCTCCCGAAGTAGCTGGCCCACGGCAAACCCATGCTGGATGCCGACCGTGGCGCCGGATGGATTGAGGCGTTTGCCGTTCCACTGCAGGCTGCTTTCCTGGCGCACGTACAGCGTATAAGTGACACTGTTCAGACGCATGCCATGATCGAGGCTGCCATCACTTTTTCGCGGATATACCGCATATCTTTCCCGTTCGGCCAGATAGCTGGTGGCAAATGCACCGTCCACCTGACCACTTTCCAGCAGTTTCAGGCAGCGCGGCCAGGCCAGTGGCAGCATCTCTATTTCCAGCGATCTGAATGCCAGTCCGCTTTGGGTAATCAATTGCTGCGACAAGCCCTTGCCATCGCGCAACACCCAGGGCGCCAGATCCACGTCGTCGTGGCAAAGCCGCAGAAGCAATGGGCTCGCGTGGGCAACACACGGCAGTAGCAAGAGTAATAAACATATAAATTGGGGCATGATTCAGACTAGCCCTGCTTGGCTTGTGCCGCAATCGGTGAACTGTTCAGCGTAGCGATCAGCTGTTCTGCTGCAGATACGCCCCAATATTGCGCCTCTTCAAACAGCGAGAAGCCACTCAGGTCGGAATGCGCCAGATGGATCGCGCCTTCTGCCCGGCGCAAGCCCGCCAGCGCAGCACTGTGCAGCAGCCCCGGTAGTGGCCGGGTCATGGCGTGGCCCCAGCGCCATATGTCCATTTGTCGCAATTGCTGCTGCAGACGTGGATGGGCGTTTGCCAGTGTCTGCAGAATGTCTTGTTGCCATTGCTGCAGGCTGGTCTGTAGCAGTTGCCGGCGGGCCTGGGCCGGGCTGGTGTGGCTGAGTGCCTGGTAGTAGGTGAGCACGGTGGCTGATTCGTGTTGGCGCAACTGTTGGTGGGTGGCAACGACATAACCCAGTCCGGGGCTGTCGTATAACACATTGTCCCACGCCAGTGGACTGTGGCCATTGTCTTCGGGTAGGCCATCCAAGGTCAGATTGGCAACCAGCCATGGCGCATATTGCAGCTGACCGATGGCGTTGCGCCAGTCGCCTGGCAGCGCCGGCCAGACCTTGGGCAGCACCTGCAAAGGCGCCGCCCAGATCAGTTGCTGGCAGTGTATCCGTTTGCTGCAGCCTGCCGATTTGTCCCACACATCCAGTTGCAGTTGCGATTGCGTCGCCTCTAGGGCAAACGCCATCTGCCCACAGCGAATGTGTTGCCGCAGTCGTTGTTGCAGTTGTTGAACGATCCAGCCGTTTCCCTCCGGCCAGGTCAGCACGCTGTCGCTGGCGGCGTTACTGGCCTGGCCATTGCGCGCGGCAAAATAGTGAATACCGGCCCAGGCTGATGTCTGGCGATAGTCGCAACCATAATCATCGCGACACGCGTAGTTGACATACCAGTGCAACGCTTTGGCCGTTAGCCCTTGCTGCAACAGCCAGTCGTGCATCGACAACTGATCCAGCCGGGTAATTGCCGGATCGCGTGAACTGAGCGCCGACGGAATCGCAAATGCCCGTTTGCCATCGTGGCCGCGCAGTTGCTTGAACTGCGCCATCAGCAAGTCAAACTGGCGGTATTGTTGCTGCGCCTTCTGGCTGATTCCAAATTGTGGCAACAGACCATCCTGCCACTGGCCGTGGATAAACAGGCGCTCATGTGGTGCGTGGCACAGATAGCGTTCATCGTACTCCGGTGACGTCGCGTGCGGATCGCCGATGAGCACGCCCAGATCACTCAGCAATTCGCGCACCCATACTGCCTCGGGGCCTGGCAGTGGCAGGTAGTGCGCTCCCCAGGGGTAGCGGCTGACAGTGTTTTCGCCCCAGCGGGCATTGCCGCCGGGATTGTCTTCCAGCTCCAGTAGCTGGAAATCGTTAAAGCCTGCTTTCTGCAGCCGCCATGCCGCGCTCAGCCCCGCCACGCCGCCGCCCACAATCACCACCGGCGTTTGTTCATGGCTGGCAGGAGGCGGAAAGTGGCCGTCGCGCAGGCGGTGCCCGAGTGCCATGTCCGGCCCCAGCAGGCGCCCACTGGCTTGCCTGGCGGGCTGTGGGCAGCCGTAAAGCAGGCTGCTGGCGCAGGCGCCGAGAAAAGTTCGGCGTTTCACATGGCTTCCATTACGCGGGCGCCTGCAAGATTGCAGCGGCGGGTTGTGGCATGATCCATAATCAGATAGTAGAAAAATCCTGCTCAAACTGCCGCTGTGCGGCGGTGTGGTAGCCCTTCAGGTTGTATGAAGCTTAAAACCCTATCCAACTGGTTTTCCCTGCTGGTGATTGGCGCATTTTGCGCCAATCTGGTGTCGATCGGCTTTCTGATTCACGCCAATGGCAAAATCGACGGTGCCTACCGTGACCGTGAACAGGCACTGCAGCTGACGCACGACCTGCGTCTGGAGACTGAACGCCTGGCGCGTCTGGTGCGCGCCTACACCACCACTGCCGACCCGCGCTATTTGCTGTTCTACTACGATATTCTCGATATCCGCAACGGCAACAAGCCACTACCGGCTGGCGAATCTGCCTCTTTGTACTGGGATGAAGTGATTGCCGGCAAGCGAAGCCACACCTTGCCCAACGACGGGCAAAAGATTTCGCTGGCGCAGCGTTTGTCGAATATCGGCGGCAGCGCCGAAGAAATGTCGGTGCTGATGCGCTTTCAGTACATCACCGAGCAGATGAATCGCCTGGAGCAGGTGGCGTTTGCAGCCACGCAGGGCCTGTATGACAAAAAGGCCCGGCAGTTTGTCTCTGATGGCGAGCCGGATCTGAAATTTGCCGCATCGCTGGTGCACGGCAAGGAATACAGCCAGCTGGAAGCACAGCTTTCGCAGGCGGTGGTGGATCTGGTCAGGGTGATGAATCAGCGCACACACCAGCGGGTGGAGGTTGCACATTCGTCGATCTGCTTCTGGCAATGGGTGTCCGCGGCCACCATCTTGTTTGGGCTGATTCTGATATCGATGGCGTTTCACCTGATTCGCGCGCGGGTGCTCAACCCGATTGACGAGCTGGAGTCTGAGGCCAAAAAACTCGGCTGCGGTGACTATACTGCGCGGCTTGGCAATCTGCGTGGCGTGGATGAACTCATCACGCTGGAGAAAACCTTCGACAGTATGGCGCAGGCCATCGAGCTGGATATCCAGAATCGCGAGCAGATGCTGACCGAGCTGCAACAGGCGCGCAAGCAGGCAGAAGCGGCAACCGAGGCCAAATCATTTTTTCTGGCCAGCATGAGCCATGAGATCCGCACGCCACTGAATGGCGTGATCGGCATGCTGCGTTTTGCGCTGCGTGACGAACAACTGCAGCCCGAAACCCGGCGCAAGGTACGCCTGGCTTTGAGCAGTGGCGAGTCGCTGCTGACCATCATTAACGACATTCTCGATTTTTCGAAAATTGAGGCCGGCAAACTCACCATCGAATCGATCGATTTCGAATTCCTGTCGATGGTGTTCGATGGCCTGGAAACCATCTCCGAGCTGGCCGGCAACAAGGGACTCGGTTTTGTCGTCAACGTCGATGAAAACCTGCCGCGTTATTTTCGCGGCGATCCAACCCGTATCCGGCAGGTGCTGGTCAACCTGGCCGGCAACGCCATCAAGTTCACCCAGTTTGGGCAGATCGTGGTGTCGGCGCAGGCCGAGATGAACGACGGAGCCCAGTGCCGGGTGCGTTTCAAGGTGCAGGATAGCGGTATCGGCATTTCTGCCGAGGGCCTGTCCAGATTGTTCCAGCGCTTTCAGCAG
>JAUPTR010000218.1 GCA_030917985.1 Pseudomonadota bacterium
AGCGGGATGAAGTGCAAGGAGCCCGGCGCGCAGAAAGCGAGACATATCATGAAGATAGGCGAGCTTTCGAGCACCGCGCGACGCCGCAATTCGCCCGCGCAGCCAATAAATCAGCGCTTCCTTAGGTCAGGCAATGCTGCGGGGCGCGCTGGACGCGCCTTGCAGCCCGGCCTGCAGGCCAATGGGGGCGTGCGTTGTTGCCCGGTGCAGGGGCTCAGCCGCGCTGGCCGCGCTCGATGGTGACGCCCACCCGTTTTACGCCGCGCAACATGCCGAGTTTGGCCACGCTGAGCTTCACCCAGGGTGAGCCGAATTCGTTGAGAATGATGTGGGCGATGTGTTCCGCCAGCGCTTCCAGCAGCAGAAAATGCTGCTCCGCCAGGGTTTCGCGCAGCCGCTCCACCACCACACCATAGTCGATGGTGTCGGCGATATTGTCGGTCTGGCAGGCGCGGCTGTCGGGAATGCCGAGTTCCATATCCAGTTGCAGGGTCTGCGGCGCTTGCCGCTCCCATTCGTAGACCCCGATCAGGGTGTCGATACGGACTTCGTGCAGAAAAATGATATCCATGCGTCTGGGTAACACTGCCGCAGTGTTGCGGACAACATTATTCCCTTACAATCGAAAGCCTCGAATTCTAGTGGAAATGCCATGTCCGCGGTAGAAATTGCGTGTGTTGTTGCTGCATACCTGCTTGGCTCGGTGTCGTTTGCCGTGATCGTCAGCAAGGGTTTCGGTCTGGATGATCCACGGACTTATGGCTCGAAAAACCCCGGTGCTACCAATGTGCTGCGCAGCGGCCGCAAGATTGCCGCTGTGCTGACCCTGCTGGGCGATGCATTGAAGGGTGTGGTGGCTGTGTGGCTGGCTCGCCTGATTGATCCCTCGCTGATGAGCGCCCTGGGCATTGCCGCGGTGGCGGTGGCGGTGGTGGTGGGGCATATGTGGCCGGTGTTTTTCCGCTTTGTTGGCGGCAAGGGTGTGGCCACTGCAGCCGGTGTGTTGTTTGTGCTGCAGCCTTTGCTCGGGCTGTATACCTTGCTGGTCTGGCTGGGCACGGTGCTGGCCACGCGTATTTCGTCAACCGGCGCACTGGCCGCTGGTGTTGCTGCGCCAATCCTTGCCTGGTGGCTGATGCCGGATTTGCCGTCGCAACTGGCGGTGCTGGGCATTTCGCTGCTGCTGATTTCGCGTCACCATCAAAACATTGTCGGCTTGATCAAGGGCACCGAAGGGCGCCTGGGCAAAAAGGCCTGATTTGACAGGGAGTGGCAGCATGGGCTGGGTTGAACGCAAGCTGGATTATGCCGGCGGCCGGCTGGAAGGCTCGGTGGAGCACGCCGCGGATAAACTTTCGGGTGTGATCGAACAGGGCATCGACAAGGCCGGTGCCGAACTGCGTGACGTGCTGCGCGAGGGCAGCCGGGAGATCGATACCAAGCTCGACAAGATTTCGCAGGAGTTATCCAACCAGCGCTCGTTTACCAAAAACGATGTGCGCGAGCTGGTGGATTATGCCGCAGACCGTTTTGGCACCATGCTCGATGCGCGGGTGCAGACCGCCAAGGGCGAATTTGCCGCGTTGGTGGAAGAAAAAGTCGAATACATGAAAAACGAAGTCGATTCGTTTTTCATCCGCCGGCAGCAGGATCTGGCTCGCGAGCGTCGTCGCCTGCTGGCAAACGTGTTGATTGCGGTGCTGGCATCGCTGGGCGTGGCGGCAGTGTCGCTGGGGTATCACCGCGTTGCCGCCAGCCAGATCGACCTGTTCTCCACCTTCCGCATTGCCTTTGTGTCGCTCTCGGGGGGCTATATGGCCTACCTGGTGGTACAGATCGTGCGCAAATACCAGCGCATGGCCGAGCACCGCAAAGACCTGATGTTCCTCACCATGCGTTATTGGGGCGTGTTGCGCCCGCAAAGCCTGTTCTGGCATCTGGTGCTGTTGTTCGGGATTGCCGGCGTGTACATCCTGCTGTTTTTCCCGCATCTGCTGTTGCAGATCGCCGGCGCCGAACGCCTGCTGGACTGGCTGAAACTGCCGCACTGATCCGGCGGCCTGATTTTGCCAGCCACTTTTCCCGGGCAGCCTGTCGAACTTGAGCGATCGTTTCTCCCTCTGGCGCAACAGATCAGTCTCAAGTCCGACCGGCTGCCAGTCTGACTGACCATTGGCGCTGCCTTGCATAAGCATTGCATACGGCTGTTTACTTTTTTAATGCCATTGGCTTGGAACTTGATACAATCTGCCGATGTCCTAACGTCGTTAAGAACGTGTGACGTGTTACGTTAACGGAGACTGTATAAGTGGGAAACTATCTGGGATGGCTGCGCCCGCTCGCAGCAATATTGTCTATTGCGATTGTTGTGTCGGGGTGTGTCGAAAATCCGCCTGCTGCAGAGAACGATACCGGCGACAGCCTGGCGCCCGGTGCGACCGAGCTGATTCCCAATCCGCGCAATCCGCTGATCAACGAAGCGGTGATCTTTATCGTGCGCTGCACCGGCAGCAATATCTCGCGCCGCTGGGAGTTTGGCGATGGTGCCACCAGCAACGCCATCTCGCCCAGCCACAGTTATTCCCGTGCCGGCACCTATACGGTACGCGCCACCTGTTCCGACAGCCAGGGGCGCACGGCTTTTGCCACGACTGATGTGGTGGTGGGCGGAACAGCACGGCTGGATGCACGTTTTACCGTCACGCCGTCCAATAATCTCGCGCTGGGGGCCGATGCCACCTTTACGCCGGCGGCTTCCGGCCTCAACTACAGCTGGCAGTTCGGTGACGGCAGCAATGGCAGCGGCAGCCCGGCCAGTCACAAATATACAAGTTCCGGCAGTTATACAGCAGTGTTAGATGTCACGGATGGCCGTGGCAATTCTGCCCAGTCGTCGCAGACGATTTCGGTGGCGGCACGCAATCCGGGTGTATCGCTGACGCCGGCCAACATCACCGGCCGTAACGGTAAGGCGCTGACATTTACGGCCAACGCCAGCGACCCCGGTGGCAACAGCCTCAGCTACAACTGGGACTTTGGCGATGGTACGCAGCTGGCCGGCGGGGGGGCAACGGCAAGCCACAGTTATGCCACCAACGGCAATTATGTGGTCAGCGTAACGGTGGACAATGGCAAGGGAGGCACGGCCAGTGCCTCGGGTTCGGTGCAGATTGTCGACAATCGTGCTCCGGATGCGCCGGTCATCAATGTCGGCGAACATCAGCCGGTGGGTGAAACCATTCCGTTCGGCGTATCCAGCAGCGATCCGGATGGCGATACGCTGACTTATCTGTGGGATTTCGGCGATGGCCAGACCAGCAGCGCCAGCGCGCCCAGCCATGCGTATCCGGTGGTGGGGCAATACGTGGTGCGGGTGACGGTGACCGATGAACAGGGGGCCAGCAGCAGCGCGGCCGTCACCTTGTCGGTTGTCGATTTTGCCTCGGTGAGCGGGCGCCCATGTGTGGGCGTGCAGGCTGGGCAGGGGTGGTGCATGCAGAATCCCTTGCCCACCCGCTATCGCCTGAATGCCATCGATATGGCCGACAGCAACAGTGGCTGGGCGGTCGGCCTGAACGGCACCATCGTCCGCACCGTTAATGGCGGCGTGTCGTGGCTTAACCAGTACACAGGCACCTCGGCCGCACTCAACGCCCTGCGCACCATTGATGCCAACACGGCCTGGGCGGCGGGTGATCACGGCGTAATCCTGAAAACCACCGATGGCGGCAGCACCTGGGCGCCGCAGTCTTCCGGCGCTTCGGTATCGCTGCAGGGGTTGACGGCACTCGATGCCAACACCGCCTGGGCTGTGGGTGCCGAAGGGGTGATCGTCAAGACGACCGATGGCGGTGCCACCTGGCAGCGCCAGAGCAGTGGTGTGCCGGATGCGCTGACAGCCGTCTACGCACTTGATGCCAACCGGGTTTGGGCCGTGGGCGTAGCCGGCACCTTCCTGTTCACCAATGATGGCGGCGCCAACTGGGTTGTGCGGCGCACTGCCGCCAGCGACATTTTCCGCTCGGTGCACGCGGCCGATTCCAATACTGTCTGGATCAGCGGTGCCAGTGGCTCCAGCGGAGGCCTTGGCAGCCTGTTGCTGAAAAGCACCGACGGCGGCCTGAGCTGGACGCCGCAAACAGCGGCCAGCAATGAAATGCTCAACCGTGTGGTGGTGGCGGATGCCAGCAACGTCTGGCTGACCGGCGCCGACGGCAAGCTGTATCGCACCACCGATGGTGGCAGCAACTGGACGCAGGTGAGCAGCGGCACCACCAATACCCTCTACGGACTGGATCTGCTGGACGCCAACACCCTGTTTATTGCCGGTGACGGCGGCACGCTGCGTAAGTCGGCCGATGGCGGCACTAGCTGGACAGCGCTCAACAGCGGCGTGGTGCTGAATCTGCAGGCAGCAGCGGCGGCCAGCGCCAGCACGGTGTGGGCGGTGGGGCAGGGCGGCACGGTGCTGAAAACCACCGATGGCGGCAGCACCTGGTTGAGCCAGGCCAGCAATATCAGCGCCAGCCTGCGTGCGGTAGCCGTGGTGGATGCCAATACCGTCTGGGCGGTGGGGGAAGCCGGCAGCATCATCAAGAGCAGCGACGGCGGCGCCAGCTGGACTGCGCAGGTTTCCGGTGTCAGCGAGCCGCTGAATGCCATTGCTGCGCTGAATGCCAGCACTGCCTGGGTGGCGGGCGCCAACGGCACGTTGCTGTATACCAGCGATGGCGGCAATAGCTGGACAGCTCAAACCACCGGCGTCAGCAGTGCGCTCAACGGCATGCTGGTCAGAAGCGCCAGCGATCTGTGGCTGGTTGGTGCGGGTGGGGTGATTCTGCACAGCACCGATGCCGGCGCAAGCTGGGCGGCCTTGCCCAGTGGCGTTAACCTGGATCTGAATGCGATTTCTTCGCTGGACGGCAACACCGTGTGGGTGGCTGCCAAGGGTGGCACCCTGCTCAAGAGCGTGAATGCCGGCGCGGCCTGGAGCCGGATCAACATGGCTTCGTTCGATCTGATGGCGCTGCGTCAGGTGGATGCCGACACACTCTGGGTGGTAGGGGATGGCGGCACGATTCGCAAGAGCAGTGATGCAGGCCTGACCTGGGTGGATCAGTCACGGCGGACCACCGAAGATGCCTCGGCGGTGTATTTGTCGCTGCTGACCGGCATTGTGGTGCAAGACAAGGACAATGCCTGGGTTGTGGGCCACGACGGCCTGATTCTGCGCACGGTGACCGGCGGCAAATAAGCTGCCCTGTAAAGGAAGCGCTGATTTATTCGACGAGCGGGATGAAGTGCAAGGAGCCCGGCGCGCAGAGCGTTGCATGGCCATTCCACTAGGCGGCAAGCCGCCAAGTGGCTGGTCAGCCTTGCATGGCCATTCCACTAGGCGGCAAGCCGCCAAGTGGCTGGTCAGCCTTGCATGGCCATTCCACTAGGC
>JAUPTR010000219.1 GCA_030917985.1 Pseudomonadota bacterium
AAGGCAAGAAAACAACCGGCCTGAAAACCGCCACCAGAGCGGGCTACAGGCAAGGCTACAGACCAATACCAGCGCCACTTCTGGCGAAGTTACCCCGGAACCGAAACAAGGGAAAACCGGGGAAAGGACTAACGTGAAATATACACCTATACAGGTGTATATTAAGTTTCTCGGTGTGTATAACAATGCATGATTATTGTTTTTATCATTTTTTATCAATATCTTGCATGTTGTACGTCTGTAAAAAGCACATCCGGACGGGACTCGGTGCGAAATCGTCTTCAGGGTGCCGGCTGGTCAGTCATTATCGCCCATCTTTTTACCCATCAAAATCGGTTTGGCCGGTTGCCATTGCGAGTTGAACTTGAGCGTATTTTTCGGGAACCGCATGGAAAGTTTGGGGACAGACTTTGCATTAACACATTTATTGCAATTCAAGACCCCAGAATTTCCAGCGTTTTGCCGCATGGCTCAGGTGCGACGGGGGTGCTGGGCCACGTATTCCAGAAGTACGCCATCCATTCGCGATTGCCAGCCATCGCCGGTCGACTTGAAATACTCAATAACCTCTCGGCTGTAACGAACAGAGACCAACTGCTTGGTGTTCTCCGATTTCGGGCGACCGCGAAGCGCTTTGAGCGGAACCATGGCCTTGAGTTGTGCCGGTGTGAGTGGCTGTGCGTCAGGGTCGCTCTTGGCTGCGGCGGTGATGGCTTTATCTTCTTCCGGCGACGGCATGACGATGGAGGGGCGCTTAGAAACTTTCGACATAGTGCTTTACCTCTCGACGGGTGGCGCGGCGCAAGCTCATGATTCTTCGAACTTCTCCGCGATCTATAAATGCTACGTAGTACAAGACACGCGTTTCCGGTGCAAGGGCAATCATTCGTAATTCGCCATACTCGTAGCGCTCATCAACCCAAACCAGCGCTGAATCCCATTCGAGCATTTGCGCCAGGGCAAGTGACACACCGTGTTTTGCTTGGTTGCCGGCATCTTTGGCCGGGTCGAACTCGATTTGCATGATTTATTGTAGTTACAATAAATCATGGCTGTCAACCGCCGTGATTGTGTGGTTTTTGCGAGGCCTGACTACGTCTGTCAATGTATCTTCCAGAAGGGGCTGCGCCTGAATTTGCCAGCGGCGCTCAGGCTGCTCAGCCCTTATCCCCCATCTTTTCCCCCATCAAAATCGGCTTGGCCGGTTGCCATTGCGGGTTGAACTTGAGCGTATTTTTCGGGAACAGCATCACTACGGTGGAGCCGAGCAGGAAGCGGCCCATTTCTTCGCCTTGTTTCAGTACGATGTTCTGGTCGTCGTAGCGCCATTCGGTGACGTCGGCCAGGCGTGGCGGGTTGACCATGCCGTGCCAGACGGTGGCCATGCTGCCAACGATGGTGGCGCCGACCAGGGTGAGCACAAACGGGCCGTTGGTCGTTTCAAATACGCAGACTACGCGCTCATTGCGGGCAAACAGGCCGGGCACGCCGCGTGCGGTGGTGGGGTTAACCGAGAACAGCGCGCCGGGGACGTAGATCATGCGCGTCAGCCGGCCGTCGCAGGGCATGTGGATGCGGTGGTAGTCGCGCGGGCTGAGGTAGAGCGTGGCGAATTCGCCGTTTTCAAATTGTGCCGCGAGTTTGGCATCGCCGCCCACCAGTGCGGTGGTGGAGTAGCTGTGGCCCTTGGCCTGAAAAATCTGGTCGCGTTCGATCGGGCCGAACTGGCTGATGGCGCCGTCCACCGGCGAGATGAAGTCAGCCTGGGCGAGTGGTCGGGCGCCAGGGCGCAGGGGGCGGGTAAAGAATTCGTTGAAGCTGCTGTAGCTGCTGATATCCGGGTTGGCGGCTTCGCTCATGTTGACGTTGTAGCGGCCGACAAACCAGCGGATGACGTGGGTGGTGAGCGCGCCGGCCTCGGCGCTGGCCAGCTTGCCAGCCAGGCTGGTAAGCATTTGTTTCGGCAGAAGGTATTGCGGCAGGACGGCGAGGCGATCAGACACGGTATTTACTCTTTACGATATTGGTCGCGGATTATAGCCGCTATTGCTGCAGGTGGCGTGCGGCGGCTTGGGCCGCACTGCCGCGAAAACAGGGTCGTCGGATTTCAGTCCGACGCAGTCGCCGGCGTTAAGCTCCACGTCGGGCTGAAGTACGAGCGACAAAAGCCGCCTGTTTTTGCGGCTGTGGGCTTGGGCCGGGGGGCAAAGTTGCGCGGCAAGGTGGGGCGCCAGTGGCTAAACTGGCTTTAGCACCCCCTTTGTGATGGGTTGCTGCGGTTGTTTTTCCCGGTTTGCCGCTTTTCATTTCCGACTTCATGCCTGCGAGTCAAAACCATGCAACAGGATGTGCGCTTTTCCCGCAATTTATGGGTTCTGGCCGGTTTTGTGCTGGTGCTTGCGTTGGGCTTTATCTTGTATGTGCGCGCTGAAAGTGCGGTGGATGTTGCCAATGCGCAGCGTTACCGCTCGGCTTTGCTGGCTGGCGAGCTGAGCCAGACCTCGGAAGACTTGAGCAATATGGCGCGCAATTATGTCAGCACCGGCAATCGCCGTTATTTGCTCAATTATCACGCCATTCTCGCCATTCGCAATGGCTTGCAGCCTTATCCGGGCGGCTACAGCCCTAATTACTGGAGCATTCTGCACGATAGCCAGCCCTTGCCGCCCGCTGCAGATAGCCAGGCGCTGCCGTTGCTGGAGCGTTTGCGGCGCTTGGGCGTATCGGCTGATGAGCTGTCGCTGCTGAGCGAGGCCAAGACCAATTCTGATGCGCTGACGCAGATCGAGATGCGCGCGATGGCCATGCTTGAGCAGCAGGGGGAGGATCGCGAGGCACTGCGCCAGAAGGCGATCGGCATGTTGTTCGATCACAATTATCTGGAGGCCAAGGCGCGCATTTTGCGCCCGATTGATGATTTTGCCCGCCTGCAGGATCAGCGCACCCAGCTGACGGTGGCGCATGCCGAGAATGTGGCCACGGTGTATCGCTGGCTGTTTATCGGGCTGGGGGGCGGGCTGGTGCTGATGTTGTGGTCAACCGCCAATATCCTGCGGCGGATGATGGGGGCGGGGGTGGATCGTATCCACGAGTTGCTCGGCCGGATCGGCAATGGCGATTTTTCTGCCAGCATCAGCCTCACGCCGCAGCAGCATGGCTCGATGCTGGCCTCGCTGGTGGATACCATGCACAAGTTGCAGGAGCTGGAGCTGGCGCGCAGCCAGGCCGGCGAGGCTTTGCGCATTGCCGCTACGGCGTTTGAATCGCAGGACGGCATGTTTGTCACCGATGCCGGGCGGCGCCTGCTGCGGGTGAACCAGGCTTTTTGTACGCTCAGCGGTTTCAGCTTGGCAGAGCTGATGGGCCAGCCGCCGCCGTTGCTGACCGCAGCCTGCCACGATGCGGCGTTTTATCAGCAAATCTGGGATAGCCTGCGCCAGCAGGGCTACTGGCAGGGCGAAATCCTCGATCGGCGCAAGAACGGCCAGGCTTACCCAGCGTGGCTGACCATGACTGCGGTGCGCGACGATGCCGGCCGCATCAGCAATTATGTGGCCACCCAGGTGGATATCACCGAGCGCAAACAGGCCGAAGACGTGATCAGGCAACTGGCGTTTTACGATCAGCTGACACGGTTGCCCAATCGCCGTCTGCTGCTGGATCGGCTGCAGCAGCAATTGGCCGCGCAGGGGCGCAGCGGGCGGCTGGGGGCGCTGATGTTTATCGATCTGGATAACTTTAAAACGCTCAACGATACGCTGGGCCACGATGTGGGCGACCTGATGCTGCAACAGGTGGGCGCCCGGCTCTCGGCCTGTGTGCGCGAAGACGATACCGTGGCGCGCCTGGGTGGTGACGAGTTTGTGGTGATGCTGACCAATCTTTCGCCATCACCACAAGAGGCCGCCGCCCAGGCAGAGGCGGTGGGCGAAAAAATCGTTGCCACGGTCAGCGATCGTTACGATCTGGCCGGCCATGATTGCCGCATCTCGCCCAGCATCGGCATAACCCTGATGGCGCAAACACAGGGCAATGTTGATGAATTGCTGAAACAGGCCGACATTGCCATGTATCAGGCCAAGGCCGCCGGCCGCAACACGGTGCGTTTTTTCGATCCGCAGATGCAGGCGGTGATCAACGCCCGCGCCGCGCTCGAGGCAGACATGCGCGAAGCGGTGTGGCGCCGCCAGTTTGTGTTGTATTACCAGCCGCAGGTGGATGAGCAGGGGCGGCTGATTGGTGCCGAGGCGCTGTTGCGCTGGCAGCATCCGCAGCGCGGCATGGTATCGCCGGCCGAGTTCATTCCGCTGGCGGAAGAAAGCGGGCTGATCCTGCCGATCGGCCACTGGGTGCTGGAAACCGCCTGCCAGCAATTGGTGCTGTGGAGCGCTGATCCGGCCACTGAGCATCTGGCGCTGGCGGTGAATGTCAGCGCTCGGCAGATCAGCCTGCCGAACTTTGTGACCGAAGTGCTGGCGCTGCTGCAACACACCGGCGCCAATCCGGCACGGCTGAAACTGGAGCTGACCGAAGGCATGCTGCTGCACAACACCGAAGATGTGATCGGCAAGATGCGCGCACTGAAGGCGCACGGCGTGGGTTTTTCGCTCGACGACTTCGGCACCGGTTATTCGTCGCTGTCTTATCTCAAGCGTTTGCCGCTGGATCAGCTGAAAATCGATCAGTCGTTTGTGCGTGATGTGCTGGCCGATACCAACGATGCCGCAATTGCCTGCACCATTGTGGCACTGGCGCACAGCCTGGGGCTGGCGGTGATTGCCGAAGGGGTGGAAACCCCGGCGCAGCGGGATTTTCTGGCGCGCAATGGCTGTCGTTTCTACCAGGGGTATCTGTTCGGCCGGCCGGTGCCGGCC
>JAUPTR010000220.1 GCA_030917985.1 Pseudomonadota bacterium
ACGCTCTTCCGATCTCAGATCAATCACCATGCGGTGCTTGTATTCACCTGCCGGTGGCAGTGCAAACACCTGGGGCTTGGCTTCGGCTTTCAGGTCGAGCACCAGCCGCACCACGCCCGGCTTGAAGCGGGCGGCGCGCATCTGGCGGATAAACGGGTCGTCCAGATCCACCTTGCCGGAGAGGCTTTCCAGCGCCTGGTTCAATTCGATGCCATCCAGATCAACCACCAGCCGTTCCGGATTTTTGACCAGCATGGTTTTGAAATTGAGCGGCTCGCTCGATTCAAGTGTGACGCGGGTGTAGTCGCTCGAAGGCCAGACGCGCACCGCCAGCACAGATGCCGCAGGGGGCGCTGCCTGACCGACACGGCTGATGCTCAGCAGCAACGCTGCCGCGCTGGCCTTGAGCAGTGCCCGTCGTTGCGGGTCGGCGCTCAGTTTGCTGTGTGTTGTTTCAGTGTCGTCAGACATGTTGTACCTGCCTTGCTGTTTGCCGTCAGAGTGAGGCTGCGCCCGTTTGCCGTCGGCGTCAGGCAAATATCCAGATCAGCTTGTGGCAACAGGCCGGCGGCTTTGTCCGGCCATTCAATCAGGCACACGCTGTGTGGATTGAAATAGTCGCGAAAGCCTGCCTCTTCCCACTCTATTGGGTCGGCAAATCTATATAGATCAAAGTGATATAAGTATAAGCTAGAAATTGTGTAAGGTTCAACCAAGGTATAGGTCGGGCTTTTCACCTTTCCTGCAAATCCCAAACCACGCAACAGGCCGCGCGTCAGCGTGGTTTTGCCGGCACCCAGATCGCCATGCAGATAAATCACCAGACCCGCTTGCAGCGTCTGCGCCAGTTGTGCGCCGAATGCCAGCGTGGCGGCCTCGTCGGGCAGCTCGGCTAGGTATTCATTGCTGCTGGCGGTATCATTGGGCGTATGCATGGCGAAACTCCTGAACGTGATTCCATCAACTGGGATCAGCTAAAAGCGAACATCAATCTGTGGGCAACCGAGCTGGGGTTTTCCGGCGCAGGTGTGGCCGGCATTGATCTGTCCAGCGCCGAGCAGGGTTTGCGCGACTGGCTGGCCGCCGGTTTTCACGGCGCCATGGATTATATGGCAAAACATGGGCTGAAGCGGGCGCGCCCGGCGGAATTGCTGCCCGGCACCGTCTCGGTGATTTCGCTGCGAATGAACTATCTGGCGGTGGATCCGGCCAGCGCCATCGATATGCTGGGCCAGCCGCAGCAGGCCTATATCTCGCGTTATGCGCTGGGGCGTGATTATCACAAGGTATTACGCAATCGTTTGCAGGCGCTGGCGGAGCGTATTTCCGCCGCTGTCGGCCCTTATGGTTATCGTGTTTTTACCGATTCGGCGCCGGTGCTGGAGGTGGAGATTGCTTCGCGCACACTGCAAGGCTGGCGCGGCAAGCACACCTTGCTGCTGAATCGCGACGAGGGTTCGTTTTTCTTTCTGGGCGATATTCTCACCGATTTGCCCTTGCCGCCGGATGTACCGCAGAGTGGCCACTGCGGCAATTGTAGCCGCTGTATCGAGGTGTGCCCGACGCAAGCGATTGTTGCCCCGTATCGCCTTGATGCCCGGCGCTGCATTTCTTATCTGACCATTGAATTGCATGGTGCCATTCCACTCGAATTCCGGCCGCTGATCGGCAACCGGGTTTATGGGTGTGACGACTGCCAGCTGTTTTGCCCGTGGAATCGTTTTGCCAGGCCATCCACCGAGGCCGATTTTGATGTGCGTAATGGCCTGGATCAAGCGACGCTGGTGGCGTTGTTTGCCTGGACCGAGGCTGAGTTCCAGCAACGATTGGCCGGCACCGCCATTTACCGCATTGGCCACGAGCGCTGGCTGCGCAATCTGGCGGTGGGCCTGGGCAATGCCGACAGCACGCCGGAGGTGCTGGCAGCGCTGCAGTCGCGCGCCAACGACGATTCGGCGCTGGTGCGCGAGCATGTGGCCTGGGCACTGGCGCAGCATGCACAAGGCGCCGCGCAAGTGGTGCCGCGCTGACTATAATTCTGCTGAGTGTTTTTCACTGTTTGTTGCCCATGCCGCGTGTATCATTGCGGCCTTTTCTGATCTGAGCGGTTTCCCATGGATTCTCTGCCCTCCCATCCGATTGGCGTGTTCGATTCCGGCGTAGGTGGCCTGACGGTGGTGCGGGCGCTGATGGAACGCTTGCCGTTCGAGGATATCGTCTATTTTGGCGATACCGCGCGCGTGCCCTATGGCGTGAAATCGGTGGATACCATCAAACATTTCACTGGCCAGATCACCGAATTTTTGCTGGAAAAGAACGTCAAGCTGCTGATCATTGCCTGCAACACCATGGCTGCGGTGGCGGCGGATGTGGTCAAGCAACTGGCGCTGGATGTGCCGGTGCTGGACGTGATCGAAGCCGGTGCCCGCAATGCCGTGGCGCAAACCCGCAGCAACGCGATTGGGGTGATTGGCACGCCGACTACGGTCAACTCCAATGCCTACGCCCGCAGCATCCATCATCTCAATCCGAATGTGCGTGTGTATTCGCAGGCCTGTCCGCTGTTTGTGCCGCTGGTGGAAGAGGGCTGGCTTGATCATCCGGTGACACGGCTGACCGCGCAGGAATACCTGAAACCGGTGCTGGTGGAAAAAATCGATACGCTGGTGCTGGGTTGCACGCATTACCCCTTGCTCAAGCCCTTGCTGCAGGAACTGGCCGGGCCGCAAATCCAGCTGGTGGACTCGGCTGTGGCCATGGCCGATCAAACGGCACAAGTGTTGACTGAAATTGGCCTTGCCAATCCGCAGCGGCATTTACCAAACTATGAATACTACGTGACTGATATCCCGCTGCGTTTCCAGACGATTGGCGAACGTTTTCTCGGGCGCTCGCTCGCCAACCTGCAACAGGTAAAATGGGGCTGACAGTATATGCTGGTATGCTTATACTTAGCCGGCTATTGAGCTGCAAACAATTTCAGAGGAGCAAAAATGTTCAAAATGTGTTCGAAACGTTTGGTCGCCGGCGTTGCTGCCTTGGCTGTGGTTGGTCTGTCTGGCTGTGCCGGCTGGCAAGAGCAGCCTGATCAGGCTGCCGCACCTGCGCCGGTAGAGAGCAAACCGGCTCCCGTTCCGGCGCCAGTTGCGGCCCCTGTGCCGGCGCCCGCTGCCGCTGCAGCACCAGCCGAACAGAATGTGCTGGTTGGTAAATGGGTTGGCAAATGGGTAGTGGATGGCACGGGCACCGATGGCAAGGCCGAGCTGGATATCAAGGAGGTGAAGGGCGAAGTGGTGAATGGCGTATCGTCGATCCTGGACACCCCGTTTGGCGACCTGATCGAGCCATTTGCTCCGGGCAAGATGACAGATGGTTCCACTATGGTGCTGAACCATACCAACGGCGCGATTTTTACACTGAAACTGTCGTCAGGAGCCAAACCTGCGCTGAAGGGCACCTTCAAGTTCGAGGCTTATACCGGCACGCTGAATTACGTGAAGCAGTAAGCCCGCAGCATTCTTCAAGAAGCGG
This sequence comes from Pseudomonadota bacterium, assembly GCA_030917985.1. Classification (GTDB taxonomy): domain Bacteria; phylum Pseudomonadota; class Gammaproteobacteria; order Burkholderiales; family SCOH01; genus CALMFQ01. Next base: position 3,532 of record JAUPTR010000220.1, read on the forward strand.
CCTCCGGGCCGCTTTTTGTTTGCCGGAACAATGACTAAGTCGCTTGCGGCTTGTGTTAGAATGTCGCCCTTTTTCCCTTCTGCAGGTGGCTTCATGAACTTGTCCGCGCTTACCGCCCTGTCTCCGCTTGATGGTCGTTACCAATCCCAGGTTGCTGGCCTGCGCCCGCATTTCAGCGAATACGCACTGTTCCACAACCGCATTCGCGTTGAGGTGGAATGGCTGAAAGCCCTGGCGGCCGAGCCGGCGATTGTCGAGATTGCGCCGTTTTCGCCGGCCACCATTGCCCAGCTGGACAAGGTGGTTGCCGAGTTCAGCGAGGCGGATGCGGAACAGGTGAAAGCTATCGAAGCGGAAACCAACCATGACGTGAAAGCCATCGAATACTGGCTGAAGCGTCGTCTGGGCGACAATGCCGAAGTGATCAAGGCCAGCGAATTCATTCACTTTGCCTGTACCTCGGAAGACATCAACAACCTGAGCCATGCCTTGATGCTGAAAGCCGGGCGCGACAGCGTATTGCTGCCGGCGCTGGATCAGATCATCAACCGCATGGTGGAGCTGGCGCACGATCTGGCCGACACGCCGATGATGAGCCGCACCCACGGCCAGCCGGCCACGCCGTCGACCATGGGCAAGGAGCTGGCCAACGTGGTGTACCGTCTGCGCCGCCAGCGCCAGCAGATTGCCGCAGTGGAACTGCTGGGCAAGATCAACGGCGCGGTGGGTAACTACAACGCACACTTGTCGGCTTACCCGGAATTCGACTGGGAAGCGTTTGCCCAACGTTTTGTCGAAAGCCTGGGCCTGGTGTTCAACCCCTACACCATCCAGATCGAGCCACACGATTATATGGCCGAGCTGTACGACGCGATTGCCCGCGCCAACACCATCCTCATCGATCTGGATCGTGACGTGTGGGGTTACATCTCGCTGGGCTTCTTCAAGCAGAAGGTCAAAAAAGGCGAAGTCGGCAGCTCGACCATGCCGCACAAGGTCAACCCGATCGACTTTGAAAACTCCGAAGGCAATCTGGGCATGGCCAACGCCTTGCTGCGCCATCT
>JAUPTR010000221.1 GCA_030917985.1 Pseudomonadota bacterium
CCCCAAGCCAGCCAGCATCATTGCGTAGCTTTCCGGCTCGGGTACGGCGGCGATGTTTTGTGCCTGATAGTTGGGCAAATCGGCCGCATCGATGGCAAACACGTAGAAACTGTTCGGCACGGCGCTGCTGAAATCGTTGTCGTTGCTGATGTACAGCGTGCGTTTGAGCGCACCGTCGATCAGTACGTCTTCACCAAAACTCATGCCCTCCAGCTTGGCCGGCACGTCGGCACTGCCGATGCCGATCGTGTTGAGTGCCGCCTTGACGTCAATGAACAGTGATTTGCCAACCGCCAGACCCTTGATATTGTCCGAACCACTCAAATCGCTGACATCACTGGCGTTGTTCAGATCAATCTTGAAGATTTTCTTGAAACCGGCGCTGGAGCCATCCCCCAGCCCTTTGCCGTCGCGCTCGTCAACCAGAAACTCGTGATCGTTGATGGCAACAATTTCACTGATCGAATTTTTCTTGTCGTCCAGCTTGTAGGCAAACTGCTTGGTTGCGCCCGTGGCGATGTCGATGCTGACGATGCGGGTGGTGGTTTTGTCCTTGCCGCCATCCTGCAGCAAGGGGCTTTGCATGATGCCGACCAGGGTTTTGCCGTCCGGCGTGATGGCCAGCCCTTCCATGCCGCGATTGGCGACCCGGCCCTGCCCTGCGGCATCTTCGATACTGCCTACGGCACCCGCCACCGGTGCGGCCAGATTGGCCGGCAGGTTGAAGGTGCGGATGCGCTCGCCGGTCATGCGGTCAAACTGGTAAACGTAAGGGCCGTATTCGTCCGAAACAAACACGCTACGACCATCGTTGGAGACACGAATGCCTTCCGGATCGAGGCGGCCATTGGCGGCATTGCCGGTGCCCTGGCTGGCGTCAAAATTATCGGAACGACCGGAAAAATAGAACTTGCCGGCCGTGTTGCCCTGCGGCGCGCCGTTGCCCAGGCCAAATGCCGCACCCGAGCCATACACCAGCGGCGTGCTGCTCGACAGCAAGGTCGTGCGCTGCAGCGACGCCGATAGCTGATACGGCAACGCGGCCCCGGCAGCCGACTGGCTCAGCGACAGGCTGACCGTGTGAAAGCGCGGAATATAGGAGGTGGTGTTGTCCACGCCGCTATTGTAGACATCGGCGTTCGGGCCGCGGTCCGGCAGTGCCAGAAACTGGTTGTTGCCAACGTAGGTCAGCGCCGAACCCAGACCGCCGAACAGGTCGGCCGCCACGCCGTTTTCCAGCGCGTAGTTCAGTCCGGACATATCGGCCACACCATTCAGGCTGCCAACGGCGATCAGGCTGGTGGCGGCGCTTGCCGGCGCACACAGGCCGAGCATGGCGAGCGACAGCGCGCTGAGTTTAAAAAACTGATGCATCATTTTCTCCCTGGGTTTCATGCGTCAGGCCACACCGGGCGCCGACGTTAAACCATAATGATGCACACCAGGCATGACATGAGAATGACAGGAAGCCGCAACGGCCCTGAACGGCACGCCTGCATTGCCTTGCAGACACGGCTGCAAGCCGCTCTGGCAGCGGCCTGCAGCCATGCGTTTCAGGCTGGCGACAGATGTGCCCGCCGTGCCGGCCCGAGCGCAAACAGCAGCAGCCCCAGGCAAGCGCAGCACCAGACAATCAGCGCCCCCGCAGGCAGATCCCACCACAAGGAAAGCAGCAGCCCGCTGACATAGCCGCCCAAGCCCGTCAGGTAGGCCAGGCAGAGGCGCCGCAGCCCCTGATAATGGCGTGTGGCGAGCGCCGGCAGGATCAGGCTGGCAAATACCAGATACACGCCCACCAGTTGCACCGACACCGTCACCGCCAGCGCAAAAATCAGGTAGAACAACAGCGGCGGCAGCGGCCGAACCCGCCACAGCACCAGCAGCAGCCCGGCCGAGAGCAGCGCTGGCAGGCACAGTTGTGCGTAGTCGAGCCAGAGAATCTGCCCCGCCAGCAGGTTGCGCAATTGTTCGTCACCGTGTGGATGCCGCGCCAGCAGCAACAGGCAGGCACTGGCCGCCAGCACGAACACCACGCCGATCTGCGCCTCCTGCACTTCGGGCCAGCGGCGCTCCATCCACGCCAGCAGCAGCGCACCCAGCACCGCCGCCAGTGCCGCCGCCAATTGCACCGCCAGGGGCGACTCAAGCCCGGCCAGCCCGGCCAGAATCACGCCGAGCGCGGCAATCTGCGCAATCGCCAGATCGAGAAACACAATCCCCCGGCGCAACACCCGCATCCCCAGCGGCACATGGCTTGCCAGCACCAGCACACCACCGAGCAGCGGCGGCAGCAACAAACCCAGCGTGGGCTGCCAGCTCATTTCAGCCCTGCCAGCAAGCGCTGCAGCGTCACCTCAAACAGGCCAAACAAATCCTGCGCCTGCTCGGCCCCACCCACGGTAAACGGCAACTGCAGCGGCGTGAGGCGGGCTTTTTCTGCCAGCCACACGGATGGCCGCTCGCTTTGAAACGGCGTGCGTAACACCAGCCGGGCCGGTGTCTGCTTCAATTGGCCGAGCAAGGCCTGCAAATGTGCACCGCTTGGCTCAACACCAGGCTTGGGCTCCAGGGTGCCCACTGACGACATGCCCAACCAGTTGAGCAGATACGACATATCCTTGTGATGAGTGACAACGGCCACGCCGCGCAGCGGCTGCGCCTGTTGCTGCCAACGCTGCTGGGCCGCCTGCCAGCGCTGGCTGAAATCCTGCAACCGCGCCTGATAGCGGGCGGCATTGGCCGGATCGATCTGGCTCAGGCGCTGCGTCAGGCCCTCAGCCACCCGCTGGATATTGCGTGGGTCGAGCTGAATGTGCGGATTGCCGGCGGCATGCACGTCACCATCACGCCGATCCAGGCGCTGCGGCACGTCCAGCCGCGGCACCCACAGCCCGGCCTCGACATGGCCGGGCTGGCCGGGCAACACGCGCGGGTTAGCGGCGCGCTGCAACAGCAGCGGCAGCCAGCCGCTTTCCAGCTCCAGCCCGGTGCAGATCAGCAGATCGGCGCCACGCAAACGGGCAATCAGGCTGGGGCGGGCTTCCAGATGGTGAACATCCTGCTGTGCAGTGGTGGCACTGGTTACGCTGGCTTGTGGCCCGGCCAGCTCGGTGGCCAGCGCCGCCCATTCCGGCTCGCAGGCAAAAATGTTGAGTGCGGCGGCAGCCGGGCTCAACACGGCGGCGGCCAATGCAAGCAGTCTCTTGCTCAATGTACGCATCGCAGTCTCCGTCAGAAGCCATGCGCGCCATGGGCGCCCAGGCTCAGGGTGTAGTTGAGGAACCACTGCTGATCAATGCGCTGCGGCTGGCTGTCATCGCGACTGTACTGCAGACGCACGCGGCTGAACTCCGACGGCAGATAATCAATGGCGAGTGTGCTGCGTGTGGGCCGATACGCGCTGAGCATGGAAAAATCGTCGTGACTCAGCTTGCCATCCTCCACCAGGCCGATATGCTGTGTGCCCGAATCGAGCTGGTCATAACGCAGGCTGGCCTGCCAGTTGCGCTGCCAGCGATAACTTGCCTGCAGATACCAGCCGGATTGGCGCGAGTCATAAGCTCCGCTGAGCGGGCCGCTCACTGCGGCAGCATTGTCGTACTGCATTTCACCGGATTCGCTGCGGCGCAGCCATTCGCCCTGCACTTTCAGTTGCCGCAGGCTGTCGCCAAATGGCCGCCACTTGCCAACCGCAGCCACACCCCAGCTGCGGCTGCGGCCACTGAAGCTGTTATCAACCTCAACATCGGCGCTGTTCACATCGGTATAAGTGCGTTGCGCCACCTTGCTCTGCTGATACCAGAGATGCGTCTGCCAGCTGAGGTCATGGCCGATATCGTCGCCCAGGCGGATAAAACCGGCAGCAGAACCGGCTCCGTTCTGGCTCGATTCACTGCCGGGATAAGCCGCACCATTGCCCAGCTCGGCCGCCAGCTCCAGATAAAGCGACGTGGGCGCGAGCCAGCGCAGCTGCACACCGTCGTTTTTATATTGCCCGCCGTAAAACGCCTGATACAGCAGGGGCAGATCAACAAACTGCCAGCTGTGGCTGTGTTCGGCGTTGAGATAACCGATTCCGGAAAGAAAACGCCCCGCCACCAGATTGCTGCCGCCAGGCAGCGCCAGTGTTTCCAGCTTGGCCTCTTCCACTTCGACTTCGTTTTCGGCCGTCGCCGCCAGGGTCAGCGTGCCCTTGAACCAGTGGTCGGCATTGGCGCTGAGCGTCAGCTCCGACTCACCCAGGCTGAAACTGCGGCTGCCCGGCCCCACTTCATCGCCGGAGGGCAAAAAACCCTGCAGGCGGTAAGTTTGTGGATCTTGCGAGAGATTGGCATAGGTGCCGCTGAGAACCAGCGCCACGGACGGGTTGAAGCCACTGGCCGGGCCAGTGGCGCTGGCCGGCACTGCTGGTTGGGTGCTGGCACTGGTTTGTTCCAGCGCCTCCAGGCGCTGCTGCAATGCCCGGATTTCTTCGCGCAATACGGCATTGTCTTGGGTGTCGGCGGCAGCAGCGCCAGAAAGGGCGAGCGCAAACGCCGCCGCGATTGGGGTCAATCGTTGCATGGGGAATCCTGTCCTGAAAAAAATGAACCAGCCACAGACTGCTCAGGGCAGCGGCGGCAAAAAAGCTGGCGGAATCAACAGTCAGAACAGGAAAGGCGGGGCGCGGGAGCGAAAACGGACTTCAAAACGGCAGGCAAGCAGGCCCGACAGCGGCAGCAGCGGCAACATGCCAGCAGCCAGCAAAGCCAGCAGCGGCAGGCCGGCCGGTAAAGGCGATGCCGACAGCGGGGCATACGCCAGACACACCGGGCAGACTTCGTCATGGAGCGCTGCCTGACTCAGCGAATCGACACTGGCGCGCTGCCAGCTCAGGTGCTCCAGCTCGTGCAGCGAGCGCGCCTCGCTGCCAATCAGCAGCGACAGCGCCAGCCACAGCGGCAGCAAAAAACGGAACCAGGGAGCACTCGACATGGCGGCGATTATAACGGCAGTCAGGCGCCGCACCAAACCGCATTCCAGACAGCGGGCAGCAACCCCCACTGCCGCGAAAATATGGTCGCAGGTCGGCCTTCAGTCCGACGCGGTGCTTAACGCCGGCGACTGCGTCGGACTGTAGTCCGACCTACAAAAACCGCTTGGGAAGCGCTGATTTATTCGGCGAGC
>JAUPTR010000029.1 GCA_030917985.1 Pseudomonadota bacterium
CTGCTTGTCTTTGATCAGCGCTTGGTTCAAGTTGGCTTCACCTTGAATCACGTTGATCAGGTCATACACCACGCGGCGTTCGCAGCCCATGATCAGATCAAGATTGCGCAGGCCCACGTCAAAGTCGATAACGACGGTGCGTTTGCCGCGCAGGGCAAGGCCGGAGGAGAAACTGGCGCTGGTAGTGGTTTTACCCACGCCACCTTTGCCGGAAGTGACAACAACAATCTTGGCCACAGTGATTCCTTAACAATATTCAAATGCAATGTTCGAGCGGGGCGAGTGCGTGTGGCTGTCGTTGCCGCAAGCCGCTATCCGCCACCCCGATTAGCCCTGGGGCAGCGCTGCAATCAGCAGCTTGTCGCCCTCAAGGTAAATTTGTGCCGGCTTGTTTCTGAATTCCGCACCCCAGTCGTGCTCAAAGGTGCGGTAGATGCCGGCGATGGAAACCAGTTCTGCTTCCAGGCTTTGGGTGAAGATGCGTGCCGACGTGTTGCCGCGCACACCTGCCAGTGCCCGGCCGCGTAGCGGGCCGTAGGTGTGGATGTTGCCGTCGGCAATCACTTCGCCACCGGCGCTGACCATGGCCATGACGATCAGGTCGCCATTGGCAGCATAGGCCTGCTGGCCGGTACGGATCGGCTTGTCGATGATTTTGTTGCTGCTGCCGCTGGCTTCTGTCGCTGCCGGTGCGTCTGCCGTATCGGTTGCAGGGGCGGCCTGGATATCGTTCTGACGCTTGGCTTCGCTGCCACTGCGCGGCAGGATTGCCAGGCCTGCATCGGTTGCTGCCTGCAATTGTTCCGGTGTGCCTCCACGTGCTGCAACCGGAATCAGCTGGTGCTGGCGCAGGGTGGCAAGCAAAGGGCGGATGTCCAGCGATGCCGAGGTCAGGTCCAGGCCCCCGAGATCGAGCAGTACCAGTTCCTGTGCGAAAAAGCCGGGGGTGCGTGCCAGCTTGGCATCCACTTGTTGGGCCACCGATGCCAGATCCGGGTCGCGAATCCACAGCACGATCAGGCTGTTGGTTTCGCTCTTGATTTCAAAGGAGCTGCTGGACTGGCTATGGGATTGGGCTGGACGGACGGTTGCGGTCATTGGGTCAGGAACTGCCGGATTATCAGATGTTTAGCCATTCTTGCGATGGCATGTAATAGTGGCGCAGTTTACCTGCTAGTTCGGTGGGCTTCAAGGCAAGTGTGCGGCCAAGCCTGGCGTATGCTGCAGGTTGCCCACAATTGCTGTGGATAATTATGTGGGAAACGTGGTGGGCAAGATGCTAAGTGCCCTACGGAAAAGGGATTTTGCTGGCTTGTTTAAAAAATGTGCTGATGCAAAAAATTCATTTAAAACATTGGTTTACATGTTCATTGCGGGTTTTTGATGTTGCGCCGCAAAAAAACTGGCTTCATAGATCGACAGGTGGATAAGTCAAGAAAAAAACTCGCGACACCCGCAATTTTTTCTCTTGACACGTTTTCGTCATGATTGACGCGGACTTGCGTCAGTTCCACCAGTGTTGTTTGCGGTTTTCCGGCAGATACTGGCTTTGCGGAAAATTCTTTTCGAGCACCTTGCGGGCGTCGTCGCGCAGAACGGTCATGTTGAGCTGGTCGTAAGCCTGCACCATGATGGCCAGCGCCTCTTCGACTTCAGGCGAGCGCGGGTAACCGGAAAGTACGCCCTGTGCGCGATTGGCTGCCGCCAGCGGGGCACCGCGCTTCAGATAATAGCGGGCGACATGGATATCGTTGGCCGCCAGCGCATTCACCAGATAACTCATGCGTTTGCGTGCGTCTTCTGAATATTTGCTTTTTGGAAAGCGGAAAACCAGCTCGTTGAATGCTTCGTAGGATTCACGTGCCGAGCGCGGGTCGCGTTCGGTCATGTCCTGCTGCGAGATGAACGACATGAAGCCGGCATCGTCGATAAAGTTGACCAGGCCTTTCAGGTAGTAGGCATAGTCAACGTTTTCATGGGTCGGGTGCATCTTGATGAAACGATCACACGCAGCCAGCGCCAGGGCGGGGTCGCCGTCCTTGTAATGGGCGTAGGCGATTTCCAGTTGTGCCTGCTGTGCGTAGCGGCCGTAGGGGTAGCGTGCCTCGAGTTTTTCGAACATCTGGATGGCGCGTGTCAGATTGCCGCCTTCCATCTCGTTCTTGGCTTCCAGGTACATTTCTTCGGCACTCATGCCCTTGGTTTCGTCGCTCAGGTCGGACATGGCACTACAGCCGGCCAGCAGGGCAAAAGAAATTACAGTTACAATACGTTTCATGATGAATCCCGATATCGAGCCGGGCGATTATAACCGAAACCCGGTTTCGCCCCAGCCCAAGACAGTAACGATCCCTGACGAGATGGCGGGCAGCCGCATCGATCAGGCGTTGGCACAATTGTTTCCCGATTATTCCCGCAGCCGGTTGCAAGGCTGGATCAAGGAAGGTCTGGTGTTGCTCAATGGCAGCGTACCTGAAACCAAGGCCAAGGTCTGGGGCGGGGAGACCGTCGAGCTATCGCCGCAGGCGCAGCCGGAAGAGCTTGCCTTTGTTCCGCAGGACATTCCCCTCAATGTAGTCTACGAAGACGACACCCTGCTGGTGATCAACAAACCGCCCGGCCTGGTGGTGCATCCGGGTAGTGGCAATTGGGATGGAACGCTGCTGAACGCCTTGCTGGCACACGATCCGGCGCTGGCAAAAATTCCGCGGGCCGGCATTGTGCATCGCCTGGATAAAGATACCAGCGGCCTGCTGGTGGTGGCCAAGACCTTGCCGGCGCAGCTGGATCTGGTGCGCCAGTTGCAGGAGCGCTCGGTCAAGCGTGAATATTTTGCATTGGCTCAAGGGCTGGTCAAACAGGATGGCACGGTGGATGCGCCGATTGGCCGGCATCCGCGTGATCGCCTGAAAATGGCAGTGGTGGGCACCGGCAAGCCGGCGATCACGCATTACCGGGTGCGCGAGCGCTTCCGTTTCCATACCTTGTTGCAGTGCAAGCTGGAAACCGGCCGCACGCACCAGATTCGCGTACACATGGCGCACATCAATCATCCGTTGGCCGGCGACCAGGTCTACAACGGCAAGCCGCGCCTGCTGCCCGAGGCATTGCGTGATGCGCTGGAGGAGTTCAACCGTCAGGCATTACATGCAGCGCGTCTGGCGCTGGTGCACCCTGGCACCGGCAAGTCGATGTTGTGGAAGGCGCCGCTGCCCGACGACATGAATTACCTGCTGGAATGCATGCGTGCCGATATTGAAGGCACCGACATGCCGGACGACCTGGATGATGATGACTGGAACGAAGACGACTACGATGTCGAAGTCATTTATCACCCCTGATTGGCCTGCGCCAGCCAATGTGAGGGCGCTGATCACGACCCGTCAGGGCGGGGTTAGTGCCGCACCGTATGCCAGCTTTAATCTGGGTGATCATGTCGGCGATGATCCGCATCACGTCGCGCAAAATCGCGCGGATCTGAGCGCCTGCCTGCCGGCACCGCCAGCCTGGCTGACCCAGGTGCATGGCACCACCGTGCTGGATGCGGCCATTGTCTGCGGTGCACCGCAAGCGGATGCCAGCGTGGGGCACTTGCCGGGCGTGGTTGCGGTGGTGATGACCGCCGACTGCCTGCCCGTATTGCTGTGTGATCGCGCCGGAACTGTAGTCGCTGCGGCACATGCCGGCTGGCGTGGCTTGCTGGATGGCGTGCTGGAGCGCACGGTTGACGCCATGGCAAAGCCGGCTGCCGAGTTGCTGGCCTATCTCGGGCCCGCCATTGGTCCGAGCGCATTCGAGGTGGGTGACGAAGTACGCCAGGCTTTTGTTGCGCACGCTGCGTGCGCCGCCGAGGCTTTTGTTGCTAGCGCCAATACGGGCAAATGGATGGCTGATTTATACCTGCTGGCGCGACAGCGCTTGCACCGTGTTGGCGTGGATGCCATTTATGGTGGCCATGATTGCACTTACAGCAATGCCGATCGCTTTTTTTCCTACCGCCGCGATGGTGTCACCGGTCGCATGGCCTCACTGATCTGGTTGGCCTGATTCGCTTTCAGCCTGTTCCTGCTGCTGGCGCATGCGGCGCCGCAGCGGAATTCCCCAGAACCACAGGATCAGCCACGTCGGCAAAATGCCCAGGCCGACAAACAGCATAATTCCGTAAATCACGCTATCGCTGGCCGCCGCTACCATCAGCATCACATACAGCCAGCCCAGCAAAATAATCCAGATCATTGTTTACCGCTATTTCGTTTGTGTGAGCTTTATGTTGCAGTTGCGAAAAAAAAGCCTAAAACAACTGGGCAACATACTGTTGTAACGATAATATCGAAATATTAAAAAAGCTGTCGCAATAAACGGCCCGGCAACGGGCCAACAAACAGCAAATGATCCACCAATGCCCGTCAGGGCATGGTTGCGGTGCAGCGGAACATTCGCTGTGAGATTTGGATGTGAGATATCTTGGAGTAGCATTGTGGCGAACGAATCCAACGGTGCGGTATTCGAAAAACTGTTCGAAACCATCACCAATACCAACAAGCAGTTGGTCGAGAATTTTGTTAATACCCTGACCCCAAAGCAGCCTGAAGCCAAGGAGCACATCTATGAGACAGTGCTCTCCAGCCTGATGCAGAATACCGGCCTGCTGATGGAAAAGCAGGGTGAGTTCTACAAGAACCAGATGGATTTGTGGATGGGCATGATGGCGCGCCATCGCGGCGATGATCGCCGTGCCGAGGCCCGTCCGGGGAGCGTCGATCGCCGCTTCAACGCGCCGGAATGGGAGCAGTACCCAATCTTCGACTACATCAAGCAGTATTACCTGAAGACCTCCAAATGGCTGACCGGCCTGGTTGACGAGGCCAGCCTGAACGATGAGGCAAAAGAGCGCCTGGCGTTTTTCACCCGCCAGTACATTGATGCCTTGAGCCCGACCAATTTCGCCATGACCAACCCGGAAGTGCTGAAGCTGGCGATTGAAACCAATGGTGCCAACTTTATCGAAGGCATGAAGAACATGGCCGAGGATTTCGAAAAAGGCCATATCACCATGACCGACGAATCCCAGTTCGAGGTTGGCCGCAATCTGGCCATTACGCCGGGCGAGGTTGTGTTCCAGAATGAAGTGCTGCAGATCATCCAGTACACCCCAACCTGCGACAAGGTTTACGAAAAGCCGCTGCTGGTGATTCCACCGTGCGTCAACAAGTATTACCTGATGGATTTGCAGCCCGACAACTCGTTTGTTCGTTACATGGTTGAGCGTGGCTACAACACTTTCCTGATTTCCTGGAAAAGTGCCACCCCGGAAATGGGCCACCTGACGTGGGAAGACTACGTTGAGCAGGGCGTGATCGAGGCCATTTCGGTTGTGCGCGAGATATCCGGCCAGGACAAAATCAATGCCCTGGCTTTCTGCATTGGCGGCGTCCTGCTGTCTTCGGCTCTGCCAGTGCTGGTGGCGCGTGGCCAGAACTGGCTGGAAAGCATGACACTGATGACCGCCATGACCGACCACTCGGAGCCGGGCGAGATCAAGAACTTTATCGACTGGAACCTGATTCACCGCCGCGAATCGAAAATCGCCCAGGGCGGGGTGATTTCCGGCAAGGAAATCGCGCGTACTTTCTCCAGTCTGCGCGCCAACGATCTGGTGTGGAATTACGTCGTCAACAACTATCTCAAGGGCAAAACACCGCCACCGTTCGACCTGTTCTACTGGAACACCGATTCGGCCAATCTGCCGTTGCCGATGCACACCTTCTTCCTGCGCAACATGTATCTGGAAAACAATCTGGTCAAACCCGGTGCAACCACGCTGTGCGGGGTACCGATTGACCTGAAGACCATTACCATCCCGGTTTACAACTTTGCTGCCCGTGAAGACCACATTGCACCATGGCAAACCTGTTACAAATCCAACTTTGTATTGGGTGGCCCGGTGCGTTATGTGCTCGGCGCCTCCGGCCACATCGCCGGCGCCATCAATCCGGTGAAAACCAACAAGCGCAACTACTGGGTGAACGAGAATCTGGTGCAGGACCCCGAGCAGTGGCTGGCGGCGGCCGAATCCAGGCCGGGCAGCTGGTGGCAGGATTGGGACAGCTGGCTGGCACCGCAATCGGGGCCGCAGATTGCCGCACCAAAAACACTGGGTAGCAAGAAATATCGCCCGATTGAAGCAGCACCGGGATCCTATGTAAAAGAAAAAGCCGTCAAAGTCTAAAGGCGGCGGAAACGGTCGGCAATGTGCGCCGGCCGTTTCCATTTTCGGGCTGGAGACATGCCGGGAATGGCCGGATAACACGGCCAGAATCCATCATTATCAGGCTTCCCCCTTGTGGAAAGCCGTACTCTGGACAGTTCAATTCATCAGGAGAGAACAAATGAATGAAGTCGTGATTGTTGCTGCTGGCCGTACCGCCATCGGCTCGTTTGGTGGCTCGCTGGCCGGCCTGTCGGCGCCGGAGCTGGGCTCGCAGGTGATCAAGGCCTTGTTGGCGAAAACCGGCATTGCGCCGGATCAGGTAAGCGAAGTGATTTTTGGCAATGTGCTGACCGCTGGCCTGGGCCAGAATCCGGCACGTCAGGCACTGATCAAGGCTGGCATTCCGGTGAGTGTGCCGGCGATGACCATCAATCAGGTGTGCGGTTCGGGCCTGAAAACCACGCATCTGGCGGCACAGGCGATTGCGCTGGGTGATTCGGATATCGTGATTGCCGGTGGCCAGGAAAACATGAGCGCCACGCCGCACATTCTCAACAACAGCCGTAACGGCATCCGCATGGGTAATGGCACGCTGGTCGACAGCATGGTTTACGACGGCCTGACCGACGTTTACAACCAGTACCACATGGGCGTGACTGCCGAAAACATCGCCGCCAAATATGGCATCAGCCGTGCCGAGCAGGACGAATTTTCGGTGGCGTCGCAGAACAAGGCCGAAGCCGCACAAAAGGCTGGCAAGTTCGACGATGAAATCATCGATATCGCCATTCCGCAGCGCAAGGGTGATCCGGTGATTTTCAACAAGGACGAATACATCAAGCTGGGCGCCACCCTGGATGGCCTGCAAAAGCTCAAGCCGGCGTTCAACAAGGAAGGCACCGTGACTGCGGGTAATGCATCGGGCATCAACGACGGTGCAGCCGCTGTGGTGATGATGTCGGCGAAAAAAGCTGCCGAACTCGGCCTGAAGCCGCTGGCTTACGTCAAGGCTTATGCTTCGGCAGGTGTTGATCCGACCATCATGGGCATGGGCCCGGTGCCGGCAACCCAGCGTTGTCTGGCGCGTGCCGGCTGGAGCCTGAACGATCTGGACCTGATCGAAGCCAACGAAGCCTTTGCTGCGCAGGCGCTGGGTGTATCGAAAGAGCTGCAGTGGGATATGAGCAAAGTCAACGTCAACGGGGGCGCGATTGCCCTGGGCCACCCGATTGGTGCATCCGGCAACCGGATTCTGGTGACCCTGTTGCACGAAATGGTGCGTCGTGATGCGAAGAAAGGCCTGGCAACCCTCTGTATCGGCGGTGGCATGGGTGTGGCGCTGGCGATCGAGCGTCGCTAAGTCAGCGAATTGCTGTCAGCCTGAAAGGCCGGGAAACCCCGGCCTTTTTGTTTGCATTCCGTGACACGCAAAAAAGCCCGGATTGCTCCGGGCTTTTTTGTCGGGCCGATCAAGCCTGGCTTATGCCGAAGCTTTTTTTGCCGCAGTTTTAACTGCGTCTGCAGTTGCAGTGGTGGCGGCTTTAACCGATGCATCGGCAAAGTCGGCAACCTGTTTGGCTGCTTTGGTCATGCTGTCAACTGCGGCGGCAGTGGCGGCAACAGTCGATTTCATTGCCTGAACGGCAACGTCGGCGCCAGCCGGTGCGTTTTTGGCTGCGTTGTCCATTGCGGCAACCATGCCCTTGTTGAATACGCCCAGACGCTCTTCGAACAGCTTCGACAGTTCTGCCTGGGTTTGCGAAGTCACTTCGTACAGGGTGCGGCTGTAACCCATCAGCGATTCCGATTGGGTTTCTGCCAGTTTGTTGCGCAGTGCAACAGCATCTTGCAGGTCTTTAACCGAAGTCAGCGCTTGTACATTGCCAGCCTGATCTTCCAGAGCCTGCTTGGTCAGTTCCAGATTGATGCGGAAAATGCGCTCTGCGCCTTCCAGTGCAATCTTGCTCAGACGCATTGCAGTTTCGATATTGCTGGTGGCCAGTTCGTTGAACTGTTCCGGAACGTTGGTGTTGATATTGAACATGATCCAGTACTCCTGTCGATGTTTGCGTGAAATTGACGATGGCGGTTGCCGTTCTGATTGTCGGACCGTCTTGTTAAATTTATTGTGCTCCGCACAAATCTAGAGTAAATACTAATCGAGGCCTCTGGCACTGTCAACGCGCATTTGTGCGTTGCACAACAGTGCCAGCAGCCGCTTAAGCAATCCAGCATCTGCTGATACAATGGGCTGTTTTCAAAACGCATGTGACAGTATCATGAGCCACCGCTGCACAAGGCTTGCAGCACGACAGGCAGATCGCTGATTGCATATGGACACAGGTATCAAGGCAGGCGCCGCGAATCAGACAAACTCGCGTGGCGACCCGGAGACAGAAATGACTGATGAAAAAAGGGTAATCAAAAAGTATCCCAACCGCCGTCTCTACGACACGGCGACCAGCTGCTACATTACCCTCGACGACGTGAAAAAGCTGGTGCTGGAAAACATCACCATCCAGATTGTTGACGCCAAAACCCACGAAGACATTACCCGCAGCGTGATGTTGCAGAAAATTCTGGAAGAAGAGTCGGGTGGTGTGCCGATGTTCACCTATGATGTGCTGACGCAGATCATCCGCTTCTATGGCCACGCAATGCAGGGCCTGATGGGCAACTATCTGGAAAAGAACCTGCAGATTTTCACCCAGATGCAGGAGCGCCTGCAGGAGCAGACCAAATCGGTCTACGGCGACAATCCGATCACCAACACCCATATGTGGGGTGATTTCCTCAAGTTTCAGGCGCCGGCGATGCAGGGCATGCTCACCAGCTATCTGGAACAGTCCACCAATATGTTTGTCGACATGCAGCAACAACTGCAGGATCGTGCACGCAACCTGTTCAACGGTTTCGGTTTCCCCGGTTATCCCAACGAGGGCGAAGATCCAGCTGCCGCCAAACCCGCAGAAGCAACACCAGCGCCGGCAGAAAAAAGCGGAAAAACACCCAACAAAAACTGACAGGTATAATGCCGGTTCTGCGGCCCCCAGGTCAGCGCCTGGGGGTTTTGTTTTTCAAGGATTGAATCATGAACCATCCCATCCCCAAAGTCGGTTTCGTATCGCTCGGTTGCCCCAAGGCCCTGGTCGATTCGGAGCAAATCCTCACCCAGTTGCGTGCCGAAGGTTACGAGATTTCGCCCAGCTATGACGACGCCGATCTGGTGGTGGTCAACACCTGTGGCTTTATCGATTCGGCCGTGCAAGAGTCGCTTGACGCGATTGGCGAAGCGCTCGCCGAAAATGGCAAGGTGATCGTTACCGGCTGCCTCGGCGCCAAGGCCGACGGCCAGGTGATCCGTGACGTACATCCGAAAGTGCTGGCGGTGACCGGCCCGCATGCCACGGTGGAAGTGATGAGTGCCGTGCATCAGCACTTGCCCAAGCCGCATGATCCGTTTACCGATCTGGTTCCGCCGCAGGGTGTGAAGCTGACGCCGCAGCATTATGCCTACCTGAAAATTTCTGAAGGCTGCAACCATCGTTGCACTTTCTGCATTATTCCATCGCTGCGCGGCGATCTGGTCAGCCGCCCGGTGCACGAGGTGCTGCGCGAGGCGCAGAACCTCGTCAAGGCTGGCGTGCGCGAGTTGCTGGTGGTGTCGCAAGACACCAGCGCCTACGGCGTTGATGTCAAATACCGCACCGGCTTTCATGACGGCAAACCGGTGAAAACGCGCATGACCGAACTGGCGCAGGCGCTCGGCGAAATGGACGTGTGGGTACGTCTGCATTACGTCTACCCGTATCCGCATGTTGATGAAGTGATTCCGCTGATGGCCGAAGGCAAAATCCTGCCTTACCTCGATATCCCGTTCCAGCACGCCAGCCAGAAAGTGCTGAAAGCGATGAAACGCCCGGCCAACGCCGACAACGTGCTGGCACGCATCAAAAAATGGCGCGAAATCTGCCCGGAACTGACCATCCGCAGCACTTTCATTGTTGGCTTCCCCGGCGAGACGGAAGAAGACTTCCAGGAGCTGCTCGACTTTATCGAAGAAGCCGAGCTGGATCGTGTTGGCTGCTTCACCTATTCGCCGGTGGAAGGCGCCACTGCCAACGAGCTGCCCGATCCGGTGCCGGCCGATGTGGCCGAAGCGCGCAAGGCGCGCTTCATGGAAGCGCAGGCGAAAATCTCCGCGCGCCGCCTGGCTGCCAAGGTTGGCACCACCATCGAAGTCATCATCGACGAAATCGACGAAGAAGGCGCCATTGGCCGCAGCAAGGCCGATGCCCCGGAAATCGACGGCATGGTTTACCTCAACGACCCGGATATCGCAGTGGCAGTGGGCGATATCGTCCGCGTCGAAATCACGCACTCGGATGAGCATGACCTGTGGGGTGAGCTGGTTTAAGCTCCCGTCCCAGCGGGCTCCAAACTTGCCAGCTTTCAGTCGGGCGGTGCTCGCGGCACGCAGGGTACGCCCGGTTCTAGCCTTGCTACGCTTGGCAAGAACATGGGGCTGTCCTCATGTACTTAAGTACATTCCGGTCTAACCAGCCACTTGGCGGTTTACCGCCTAGTGGAATGGCTAGGTGCGCCGGCCTCCTGAAATCTGGACTGCGTTATGAGCCTACTGAAACGGGCGCTTCCAAGCCGATGATGAAGGGCCGCAAGGCCCTTTTTTGTTGCGCGGAATATTCGCTGCGGGCCTGCAAGCCGCTCTGGTATTGCCTTGTAGACTGGCCTGCACGCCAAAAGGGGAGAGGCTTGCAGGTCAGCTGACATATTGTTTTGGGAGAAATGCGATGTTGCAACGTTTTAGCTTGCCACTTTTGCTGTTGCTGGCTGGCTGCAATGGCGGCGGGTCTGACAGCAATGGTGGCACGCCGCCTGTTGCCGGCAGCAGCTGTTCCATCAGCCAGCGTGAAGCCGAGTTGACCGCAGCGCTGGCTGCCGCGCCGTCGGAAGTGGATTTTTCGCTGCTGCTGCAACGCGACGATGGCCTCAGCTACACCTACAATCGCGGCGTGGCCACGCCGGATAAACGTTTTGAATCCGCGTCTACCTCCAAGCTGGTGAGCGCGGTCATTATCTTGCGGCAGGTGGAGAAGGGGTATCTGAAGCTGAATGATCGTCCGCAGGATCAGCTGGCCAGCTGGCCGATCAGCGCTGCCGATCCCTTGTATGGCATCACCCTCGCGCAGTTGCTGAGTTTTACCTCGGGCCTGACCGACGAACCGCTGTGCCTGAATGCCGGTGCGTTCAATTTTGCCAGCTGCGTCTACAACATCGGCAGCAACAATGCCGGTAACGGCATCACGCCGGGCACGCAGTTTTATTATTCCGGCAGCCACCTGCAGGTGGCCGGGCAGATGGCCTTGCGCGCACGCGGCCTGAGCAACTGGTCAGACTTGTTCGGCGAATTCCAGCAACAGACCGGCCTGTTTACCGGCAGCGCCTACGATCTGCCTTCCAGCAGCAACCCGCGGCTGGCGGGCGGCATGCACTGGAGCGGCAGGGAATATCTGGCGTTTCTCAACGCCTTGCGCGCCGGCCAGTTGCTCAACAGCGCTTCGATGACAGAGATGCTGAAAGACCGTACCGCCAGCGGCGTGAGCATTACCTATTCGCCGGCCCGCGAATCGATTGGCGAAGACTGGCACTACGGCTTTGGCTTGTGGCACGAATGCCCGAGCAGCAGCTACAACTGCACCCCCGGCAGCCGCATCTCCAGCCCCGGCGCTTATGGCGCCTATCCGTTCTGGGATCGCGCCAAGGGTTATGTCGGCATCCTCGCGCGGCAAGGCGCACTGGGCAGCTACAACAAGGGGCTGGCCACCTACCGCGCCGCTGCCACGCAAGTCGATGCCTGGGCGGCGTGCCGCTAGATTGGTGTATTTACAAAGTAAATACGTTTGCTTAATATTCAGTCATGGATATTCACTACGAACTCAACGGTTTGTCCTTCGTGTGGAATGCCGCCAAGGCAGCGAATAATCGGAAAAAGCACGATGGTGTGAGCTTCGAGCAAGCTGCATCGGTATTTTTCGACCCGTTGTTTCGTTTGCTGGATGCAAGCC
>JAUPTR010000030.1 GCA_030917985.1 Pseudomonadota bacterium
CGGCGTAGCTGAAATTACTTCTTTTCTTGGGCGAAGAGAGCGTCCAGTTTCTGTTCGAAACTGTGATATCCGAGATGATCGTAAAGCTCCATGCGCGTCTGCATGGTATCAATCACATTCTTCTGCGTGCCATCGCGTTGAATCGCTTCATACACGCCCAATGCTGCCTTGCTCATGGCGCGGAAGGCTGACAGCGGATACAGGATCAGGCTGACGTCGGCAGCGGCCAGTTCGTCGCGGGTATACAGCGGTGTTGCGCCGAATTCGGTGATATTGGCCAGCACCGGCACTTTGACCGCAGCGGCAAACTGTTTGTACATCGCCAGATCAGTCATCGCTTCCGGGAAAATCATGTCGGCGCCCGCTTCAACGCAAGCGCAGGCGCGGTCGATGGCGGCTTGCAGGCCTTCCACCGCCAGCGCATCAGTGCGCGCCATGATCACAAAATCACTATCGATCTTGCCATCCACTGCGGCTTTGACGCGATCGACCATTTCCGCCTGACTGACGATTGCCTTGTTCGGGCGATGGCCGCAGCGCTTTGCTTGCACCTGGTCTTCGATATGCACCGCCGCCGCGCCAGCGCGGATCATCTGCCGCACGGTACGCGAGATATTGAACGCGCCGCCCCAGCCGGTATCGATATCCACCAGCAGCGGCAGATCGGTGACGTCGGTAATGCGGCGCACGTCGATCAAAACGTCTTCCATGGTGGTGATGCCCAGATCGGGGATGCCGCAGGAGCTGGCAGCCACGCCACCGCCCGACAGGTACAGCGACTTGAAGCCGCTGTGCTCGGCAAGCTTGGCCGCATAGGCGTTGATCGCACCCACCACCTGCAGCGGTTTGTGTTGTGCAACAGCCTGTTTGAAACGTAATCCGGGTGAGGCGAGGGCCATGAGAGTCTCCGTTGAGGCATTGATTTGCTCGGTATGGTGCAAATAACGGGCCAGCCCGGCTCTAATCTGGCGGGAAGGCCCCGGTTTGCGAGATTTTTCAGTGTATTAGCTTGGCTGGGCGTTTGCCGGGAAATTCGTGTATCGCAAGAAAAACATCATTTACTTGTTTCAATGTTTCGTTGATGTTTCAATTGACGAAACATAGTGAAACGGTGACTCATGCAAAAAAAGCCTCAATTGCTGGTGGTGGCGTCGCGTGGCTTGGCCGAACTGGTGCGCTCACTGCTGCCTGAATATGCTCCTCGCTTTGACGTGCGTCTGCTGGACAAGCCACTCGAAGAAGCTCTCAGCGAGGCCAGCGAGTTGCAACGTTCGGGGCTGCTGGATGTGTTGCTGGCTGCCGGGCAGACCGGCATGCGACTGCGCGAGGCGTTGGCAACGCCGCTGGTGCAGATCAAGGTTGGCGGTGATGACATCATGCACGCACTGGTAAGGGCTCGACATCTTTCCGGCAAGGTGGCCATCGTCACACGACAGGATATCGGTGATGAATTCGATGAGGTCCGGCCACTATTGAAGCTGGAGGTACTGCAGTTCAAATATCGCAGCGATGACGAGGCGCACAGTTTATTCCAGCAACTGCGCGAGCAGGGCGTCGAGGTTGTGATTGGCTCGGCACAAGTGGCGCACATGGCCGAGCAGGAAGGGCTGGCAGGTGTGTTGATCTATTCCGAACGCTCGCTGCGGCAGGCCTTTGAAGATGCCTGGGAGCTGGCGCGGGTGGCGCGCATCGAAGAGGCCAAGCGCGAACGTATCGGTAATCTGCTGCACAGCCTGGCCGAAGGCGTTCTGGCGGTCGACATGGCAGGGCGCATCCAGACACTCAACCCGGCAATGGAACGGCTTCTGGGGGTGTCCGTTGATTGGGCGGTAAATCAGCCGATCAAGCAACTGGCACCGGAATTGTCGTTGGATAGCGTACTCGCCAGCGGCATTTCTGCGCTGGAACAAGTGCAGCAAGTGGCAGGGCGCACACTGGTAGTCAACCGGATGCCGATCTTCGAGCAGGGGCAGCAAACCGGTGCAGTGTTAACCTTTCAGGAGGCGAGCAACATTCAGCGTGCCGACCGCAAATTACGCTACCAGAGCCGTGCCAGCCAGTTTCTTGCCCGGTATCGCTTTGATGACATCCTCGGTGAGAGCCCGGCCATCGCGGATTGCAGAAGGCTCGCGCAGGTATTTGCCCGCACTGACAGTACCGTGCTGATTAGTGGTGAATCCGGTACGGGAAAGGAGCTGTTCGCACAAGCCATCCACAACACCAGTCGCCGCGCCGATGGCCCGTTTGTCGCAATCAACTGCGCCTCGTTTCCGGAAACGCTATTGGAAAGCGAATTGTTCGGCTACGAAGAGGGAGCCTTCACAGGAGGACGCAAAGGTGGAAAGCCCGGCCTGATCGAAGCGGCCCATACCGGCACTTTGTTTCTGGATGAAATCGGCGAAATGCCGGTCAGCCTGCAAACCCGGTTGCTAAGAGTGTTGCAGGAGCGCGAGGTATTGCGGCTTGGCAGCACCGAGCCAACTCCCGTCAGTGTGCGCGTGATCGCTGCCACCCATCGAAATCTGCATGCCTTGACCGAATCGGGTGAATTTCGTGCAGACCTCTATTACCGGCTGAATATTCTCAATCTTCGTCTGCCTCCACTGCGCGAACGACAGGCGGATATCAAGCCACTGGTTTTGGCATGCGCCAACCGCGTGGTATCACAATTATCGAGAACGCTGGATCTGCATGGTTTCTGGCAGGATTGCGGGATATTTCTGCAGAAATACCATTGGCCCGGCAACGTCCGCGAACTGGAAAACGTAATTGAACGGCTTTTGGTTTTCAACGCAGAAATCGGCAACCTGGATCAATCCTGTATCGCAATCATGGCACCAGAGTTGTTTTCCAGCCGACAGCCGGAAATACCCGTGCTCGCACTGGCAGATGCCTTGGCGGCAAGTAAAGGGAACCTGGGCCAGGCAGCCAGCTTGCTCGGAATCAGCCGCACGACATTGTGGCGCCGTATGAAGTCAACGGAAGGGGGTAAAACAGGGGTTATAACATAAGAGTATCAGCGGCTTGGCGTTTTGCGAGTGCTGGTTTTAGAATGTGCAGGATGTACGTTTTAACATAATATACATTATGCGCAGTAAAGGAAGGTGTTACATCAGACCGGCCTGCAAGCCAATATCCACGAGCCTTGCAGCCCGATGCCTGTTTCATGTCGCAAGTAAACAAACCACGTTCGTAGAACGTGGTTTTGCCTTAAGCTCCCCAAAGGGGAGCACACCTAGCGGCCCTTCTGAGAAGGCCCGCCTTGCTGCCTCAGTTCAAGTCGCAGTTGATGTTGCTCTTCTCGCTCCTGGAACCGCACATATTTTTGAATCATTTCGCTATCTAAGCCCACCGTATCTACACAGTACCCTTTCGCCCAAAAATGATTGCCCCAGTACTGCTTTGTGCGCA
>JAUPTR010000222.1 GCA_030917985.1 Pseudomonadota bacterium
ATTCGGCCCGCGCAATTCGCGCAGTTTCAGTTTGTCGTTAACCGGCGCTGCGGCAAAACCGTGCGCCAGATTGGTACAGCCGAGCGCGCCGCGCTGCGGGCCTTGTGCCTGCGCCTGCTGCAGCCGCTGCAGATAGGCACTGCGGCTGGCCTGGCTGCGGGCAACGATGGCGGCGGTAACGGCGGCGACTTGAAGATTAAGCGTCATGACAATTCAGCCTTGCGGTTTATTTTGTAGTATTATTTCATCAACAAGCATTTTTTGCAGCAATTAACGTAACAATACTACAAGGATATTCTCAAATGCCGATGCTTCCGGCCTTTGACATGGTGCTGTTTGGCGGCACTGGCGACCTGGTGATGCGCAAGCTGCTGCCGGCGCTCTACCACCAGCACCGCGACGGTATGCTGAGCAAGGATTCGCGCGTGATCGCCGTGGCGCCGAACGACCTCAGCCGTGCCGACTTCCAGGCGCTGGCGGAGAAACAGTGCAGCGAATTTCTCGGTGCCGCTTACGACTACCCGACCTGGCAGGCATTCAGCCGCCGAGTCCATTATCTGCAACTGGATGCCAACAACCGCGCCAGCTTCAATCCGCTGCAAACCTTGCTGGACGAGGCACCGGACAAGGTGCGGGTGTTTTACCTGTCGACCTCGCCCACCCTGTTCACGCCGATCTGCGCGCACCTGGCCGATGCCCAACTGATTACACCGCAAGCGCGCAACGTGCCGGAAAAGCCGCTCGGCCACGATCTGCAATCGTCTCGAGAAATCAACGACGCGATTGGCGATTATTTCAGCGAACAGCAGATTTTCCGCATCGATCATTATCTCGGCAAAGAGCCGGTGCAGAACCTGCTGGCGCTGCGTTTCGGCAATGCGCTGTTCGAGCCGCTGTGGCGCCGCGAATGGGTGCGCGATGTGCAGATCACCGTGGCGGAACAACTGGGCGTGGAAGGCCGTGGTGCGTTTTACGACAAGATCGGCGCGCTGCGCGACATGTTGCAGAACCACCTGCTGCAACTGCTGTGCATCGTCGCAATGGAACCGCCGTCGAGCATCGACCCGGATGCGGTGCGCGATGAAAAGCTGAAAGTGCTGCGTGCGCTGCGGCCGTTTACCGACCACGACGTGGCCACCAAAACCGTGCGCGGCCAGTATCGCGCCGGCGCCATCGACGGCCAGCCGGTGCCGGCCTATCAGGAAGAAGGCGGCATTGGCGACAGCAGCCGCACCGAAACCTTTGTTGCGGTCAAAGCCGAAATCGACAACTGGCGCTGGGCTGGCGTGCCCTTCTTTTTGCGCACCGGCAAACGCATGCCGGAAAAGCTGGCGGAAATCGTCATCAACTTTCGTGAAGTGCCGCACTCGATTTTCGACGTGCCCGCACACGCACGCCAGCCGAACAAGCTGGTGATCCGCATGCAGCCGGACGAAAGCATGAAGCTGTATTTCCTCGCCAAAACGCCGGGCGATGCGATGTCGCTGAATCAGGTGAGCCTGAATCTGGATTTCGAGGAAATCTTCAAAACCCGCCGGCTGGAAGCCTACGAACGGCTGCTGATGGACGCGGTGCGCGGCAAGCTGACGCTGTTTGTACGGCGTGACGAACAGGAAGCGGCGTGGCGCTGGGTCGAGCCGATCCTCTCCACCTGGGCCGTCAGCCACGACCGACCGAAACACTACACCGCCGGCAGCTGGGGGCCGGCATCGTCGAGCGCGCTGCTGTCGCGTGATGGCTTGCAGTGGCATGAGGAGGCGTGATGGGGGATGAATTGACGGCTTCGCCCCCTCTCCCCCGCCCCCTCTCCCGCGAGGGGCGAGGGGAGCAAAACGCGACTGCGATGGCGAACGAAGCACATATAAGCCCCTCCCCCCTCGCGGGGGAGGGGTTGGGGAGAGGGGGCGCGGCGCAAACGCCCGAGCAACATCATTTTGCCGACCAGAACGCCATGGTTGCCGCGCTGGGAGCCGTTGTCGTCGAACACCTGCAAAACGCCATCGAGCAACGCGGCCACGCCCTGCTCGCCGTCTCCGGCGGCAAAACCCCGGCGGCTTTGTTCGACTGGCTCAGCCAGCAAACGCTGGACTGGAGCAAAGTAATCATCACCCTGGCCGACGACCGCTGGCTGCCAGCCGATCACGTTGACAGCAACACCCGCTTGCTACGCCAGCATCTACTGCAAGGTGCGGCGGCGGCGCGATTTGTGCCACTGGTGAATGCCGCGCCGACGCCGGAAAAAGGTCTGGCGCAAGCCACCGAGCGCTTCAACGCGCTGCCGCAGCCGTTCGACCTGATCCTGCTCGGCATGGGCGATGATGGCCATACTGCATCGTTATTCCCGTGCGCACCTCAGCTGCAACACGCGTTCAGCACCAGCGAACCGTTGGTGGCAATGTATCCGCAAACTGCTCCGTATGGCCGCATCAGCCTTTCGGCAAACGCCTTGCGCCAGTCGCGGCAAAACATCCTGTTGATCAGCGGCGCCAGTAAACAGGCCGTGTTGCAGCAGGCCTTGCAGGATGGCCCGGTGGAACAAATGCCGGTGCGGCTGTTATGGCAAGCCGACATGCCGCCGCTGGCGGTGTATTGGGCGCAATAGCCTTGGTAGGGTGGGCAGTGAGCTGCCCACCGAGCAGCGTGGGCAACAAGTTGCCCACCCTACAGATGGAACACTCATGCTCAACAAAATCCGTACCCTGCTCCCCGACCTGAGCCCGGCCGAGCGCAAAGTGGCCGAGCTGTTGCTGGCGCAGCCGCAGCAGTGGATCAACTTGCCGGTGGCACAGCTGGCGGAGCAGGCGCAGGTGAGCCAGCCAACGGTGATCCGCTTCTGCCGCCGGCTGGATTGCGACGGGCTGCCGGAATTCAAGCTGAAGCTGGCGGCCACGCTGGCCAATGGCGTGCCGTTTGTGCACGGCAACGTCACGCCGCAAGACGGCCCGGCAGAAATCATCCCCAAAGTGTTCGACCACGCAATCCAGAGCCTGGCGCGCTGCCGCGATGAATTGAAGCCGGAAGTATTGCAGCAGGCAGTGGACTGGCTGGAACACGCCAGCCGCATCGAGTTTTACGGGCTGGGCAACTCCGGCGTCACGGCGTCGGATGCACAGCTGAAATTCTTCCGCCTTGGCACACCCACGGCGTGTTTTGCAGACTCGCAAATGCAGCGCATGTCGGCCGTGCTGCTGCCGCCGGGCGCAGTGGTGGTCGCCATCTCCAACTCCGGCCGCACCCGCGCATTGCTGGAGGCGATAAAGATCGCCCGCGATGCCGGCGCCCGGATCATTGCCATCAGCCGCAACGGCACGCCGCTGGCGCAACAGGCCGATCTGCTGCTGCCGGCCAACATGCCGGAAAACCCAGATGTCTATTCACCGATGGTGTCGCGGCTGGCACACCTGGCACTGATCGACGTGTTGACCGTAGCGCTGGCACTACGCCGCGGCCCGGACTGGATCGCCCGTATCGAGGCCACCAAGGCGGTGCTGCAGGATACGCGCCTGCCGGGGTAATCCCGCTGGCCTGCAAGCCGCTCTGGGATTGGCTCGCAGCCTTGCCTGCAGCCCAATACCAGAGCGGCTTGCAGCGATGTCATGTGGCCATCTCCATCTGTGGCCGGCGCCGCTGGATACGCGCCCAGACTTTTTCGTGATAATGCGTCGCGACCACATTAATACTGGCTTCAAGCAAGGCTGCGATGCTACCGGCTGCAACGCTGCCGGTCATTGCGTAAGTGACGCTGAACGCCACGCCAAGATGCAAGCAGAGTGCGGTGGAGCCTTTGACGAGGGTAACCATGATTTGCCTCCTTTGGTTTCGGGCATGAGCAAATGATAGTTATTCTCATTCGATAAATATAATCAATTATAAAAATTGGCCCGATAGCCAATCACAATCAAAGCAGCACTTTGCCGCGATTGGCCTTGACCGTGCCGCGCAGGGCTTTGCCTTCCAGACGTTTCTTCTGCGCGCTGCGCGTGGGTTTGGTCGGGCGCCTGGGCTTGGGCGTCACGGTGACGCTGGCAATCAGCGCCACCAGCCGCAGCAGCGCATCGGCGTGATTCTGCTCCTGGCTGCGATATTGCTGCGCCTTGATCACCACCACCCCATCATTGCTGATACGGTTATCGCTCAGCGCCAGCAGCCGCTCTTTGTACAAATCCGGTAGCGACGAGGCGCGGATGTCAAAACGCAGGTGCACGGCCGACGACACTTTGTTGACGTTCTGCCCGCCCGCACCCTGCGCACGGATCGCGGTCCATTCGATTTCGTCGTCGGCAATCGCCAGATTGCGGGTGATTTGCAGCATGGGCGGCACTTGGCTGGGTAAAAGCCGATGATCCCGCCTGCGCGGGCCACTGGCAAGCAGCAACACGCTTGCTGATTGTTTTTGCAATATCCCGTTTACGTTTACGTCATTGCCATTTACAGCACGCTTTGCCAAACTGGCCCGCGAAAAATTCAGCCAATCGACAGGAGACAAGATGCAACTCACCAACCTGCCCGCCGTGATCACCGGCGGCGCATCCGGCCTGGGTGCCGGCGCAGCACGGGTGCTGGCAGCAGCCGGCGCCAAAGTCGCGCTGCTGGATCTGCAAATGGACAAAGCGCGCGCGCTGGCAGCCGAGCTGGGCGGCATTGCCGTGGAATGCGACGTGAGCAGCGCCAGCAGCGCCGAAACGGCCATGGCTGCAGTGATGGCGCAACTCGGCCCTTGCGCCGTGGCAGTCAACTGCGCCGGCATCGCCACCGCCAACCGCATTCTCGGCAAGGATAGGCCGATGGCGCTGGATGTGTTTGCCAAAACCATCAACGTCA
>JAUPTR010000031.1 GCA_030917985.1 Pseudomonadota bacterium
AAACCAGGCAAGCTGGAGATATCGGACAGCAATGGCGGCGTCGTTGCGTCACGTCATTGCCAATACAGCCGAGATCGTATCCAAAAAATGCATGACTGAAAAGTAAAACGCTGAATCAATATTGTGTGCTGCCCAGCAGAAATTCAAGAGCGGAACACCGATTTTGTTTGCAGGCAAAGGTCGACAAGCGCAATTGATGACCATGACAGCGCAAACAAGGAGTGCAACATCTTCGGGCAAGCAGCTGCGGAATTGTTGGCTGTTGTGGGATACTTCGGCCGACACCAGCAAAATGACTCACCAACAGCGACGATCATCAACTCATGCGCTCCAGAACCCATTACCCAAGCCCGACAGACAATACACCACGTAACGACTGGAAAACCATTCGTACCCTTGCCCCGTACCTGTTGCAACATAAAAGCCGGGTTGTCCTCGCCTTGAGCTGCCTGATCCTTGCCAAGGTCGCTACGGTATCGGTGCCACTGGTACTCAAGGAAATCGTCGACAGCCTTGACCCACGCTACGGCATGATTGTATTGCCGACATTGGCAATTCTGCTTTACGGGGTGTTGCGGCTGGCCTCCAGCAGCTTTGGTGAATTACGCGACGCCATTTTTGCCAAAGTGACGCAGGGGGCAATTCGTTCGATTGCTTTACAGGTGTTTCAGCATCTGCATGCCCTCAGCCTGCGTTTCCACCTGACACGCCAAACGGGTGGCATGAGTCGGGATATTGAGCGTGGCACGCGCGGCATTTCCTTTTTGCTGAACTTCATGCTGTTCAACATCATCCCCACCCTGGTAGAAATTGCACTGGTGACGGGCATTCTGCTGAACAAGTATTCCATCTGGTTCGCGGCGGTCACCGTCGGCACAATTGCCGTCTACATCAGCTTCACCTTGTGGGTCACCGAATGGCGCATGGTGTTTCGCCGCACCATGAACGACATGGACTCCAAGGCCAATACCAAGGCCATCGACAGCCTGCTGAACTACGAAACGGTCAAATACTTCAGCAATGAGAATTACGAATCGAAACGGTACGACTCGGCATTGGCGGTATGGGAAACCGCCGCTGTCCGCAACCAGGTTTCTCTTGCAGCACTGAATGCCGGCCAGAGCGCGATTATTGCCGTAGGCGTGACCTTGCTGGTCTGGCTGGCGGCAGACGGGGTACTGAAAGGGGAAATGACCCTGGGCGATCTGGTACTGGTAAATGCATTCCTGATCCAGCTCTATGCCCCCCTGCACTTTCTCGGCTTTGTCTACCGGGAAATCAAGAATTCACTGGCGGACATGGAGCGCATGTTCGGGCTGCTGGAACAAAATGCCGAAATCCGCGATACGGCGGACGCGCAACAGCTGGAAACCCACTCGGCCAGCATTCATTTCAAACAGGTTGATTTCAGTTACGAGAGCAACAGACAAATCCTGTTCAACGTCGACTTTGTTGTGCCCGCCGGCAAAACCGTAGCCGTGGTCGGCCACTCTGGCTCGGGCAAATCCACACTTGCCCGGCTGCTGTTCCGCTTTTATGAAGCCTCCGGCGGCAGCATTCAGATCAATCACACGGATATCCGCAAGCTGACGCAGGAAAGCCTGCGTCGCCATATCGGTATCGTGCCCCAAGACACTGTGCTGTTCAACGACAGCATTTATTACAATATTGCCTATGGACGCCCGGACGCCAGCCGTGATGACATCATCAGCGCCGCCAAATCGGCACACATTCACGACTTCATCAGCAAGTTACCGGACGGTTACGATACATTGGTCGGAGAACGCGGATTGAAACTGTCTGGCGGTGAAAAACAACGAGTAGCGATTGCCCGCACCATACTGAAAAACCCGCCGATCCTGATTTTTGACGAAGCCACATCTGCGCTCGACTCACGCACGGAAAAAGCGATTCAAGCCGAGCTGAAGGAGATTTCCGCCAATCGCACCACACTGGTCATCGCCCATCGCTTGTCGACAATTGCCGACGCCGACGAGATTCTGGTCATGGATCATGGCAAAATCGTCGAACGCGGCAACCATCGCAGCCTGCTGGAACAGGCAGGTTTGTATGCACAGATGTGGGCCATGCAACAGCAAGAAGATGCCGAGCCGGAATCAACCGGCGAGCAGCAATAACCGGAACCCGAGATGGACCAACAACTCATTCAGTCGCAACTGGGCGAAGCAGCCTCGTTGCTGCAACAATTCATGGCCGACCAGAAGAATCTCGCAGCCATTGCCGCTGCAGCAGAACTACTGGTAGCGAGCTTCAAACAAGGCGGGAAAGTCATTTCCTGCGGCAATGGCGGATCACATTGTGATGCGATGCATTTTGCCGAGGAGCTATCCGGACGCTATCGGGACAATCGCCCGGCCCTGGGGGCCATTGCCATCTCCGACCCTTCACATCTGTCGTGTGTCGGCAACGACTATGGTTTTGACCATGTGTTTTCGCGTTTTGTCGAAGGTGTCGGCCGCAGCGGTGATGTGCTGCTGGGTATCTCTACCAGTGGCAATTCGAAGAATGTTCTGCTGGCTGTGGAAGCTGCCCGCAAAGCAGGCATGAAGGTGATCATTCTCTCCGGCAAGGATGGCGGCAAGTTGCGCGGCCAAGCTGATGTGGAGATCATCGTGCCGCATTTCGGTTACGCTGACCGGATACAGGAAATCCACATCAAGGTGATCCATATCCTGATCGGCCTGATCGAAAAAGGCATGGCCTACGCCTGATGCAACAAGGGGCGCTCCTGCGCCCCTTTGCTGTGTTATTTGCGGCTACCCACCTTGATGATTTTCATGGTGTTGGTTGTACCAACCTGTCCGACCACATCACCCACCGTCATGATCACCAGATCACCCGGCTGCACCAGTCCGCTCTGCAATAACTCCAGCTCTGCATCCAGCAAGAGTTGATCGCTGTGGCGCGCATGGTAAGCCATGTTCATCGGGAATACGTCGCGGTACAAAGCCATGCGTCGATAGGCGTCCGGCTCCGGCGTCAAGGCATAAATCGGCACACCACAATTGAGGCGGGACATCCACAAAGCCGTCGAACCGGTTTGCGTCAGTGCGGCAATCGCTTTCACCTTCATGTGGCTGGCAGTAAACAGGGTGGCCATGGCAATCGATTGATCAACTCGCGTAAATTCGCGTTGCAGCAGGTTGTGATCCAGCGAATAATCCGCCGATTTTTCTGCCTCCAGACAGATCCGCGCCATTGCCTCAACGGTTTCCACCGGATATTTGCCGGCAGCGGTTTCTGCCGACAACATCACCGCATCGGTGCCATCCAGCACGGCATTGGCCACGTCCGACACCTCGGCGCGCGTAGGTACCGGGCTCTGGATCATCGATTCCATCATTTGAGTGGCAGTAATGGTGACCTTGTTCTGCTCGCGCGCCATGCGGATCATGCGCTTCTGCAGTGCAGGCACCGAGGCATCGCCAACTTCAACGGCCAGATCGCCACGCGCCACCATGATGCCGTCGCTGGCATTGAGGATTTCTTCCAGATTGGTAATCGCTTCGGCGCGCTCGATCTTGGCGATCAACGCCCCCTTGCCTCCGGCAGCACGCAACAAGGTACGGGCCATATACATATCGGCACCACTTTTCGGGAAAGACACGGCAACATAATCAGCCTGCATCTGCGCGGCAACCTTGATGTCTTCCATATCCTTGGCAGTCAGAGCCGGCGCCGAAAGACCACCCCCCTGGCGGTTGATACCCTTGTTGTTGGACAACACACCGCCAACCCTTACGCGGCATTGGATTTCGTCACCACAAACGGCAACCACGTCGAATACCAGGCGACCATCGTCGAGCAGCAATACGGCACCTGCGCCAACGTCGTTGGTCAGCTCCTTGTAATCGAGGCCCACACGCTGCTGATTACCGAGCTCACAATTGGCATCAAGGATGAATTCATCGCCATTGCGCAACTCCACGCTGCCGTTCTCAAACTTGCCGATACGGATCTTCGGCCCCTGCAGATCAACCATGATGGCCACAGGGCACGCCAGACGCTGTGCAGCCTCACGCACCAGCGCAGCACGATCGAGATGATCCTGTGCCTTGCCATGCGAAAAATTCAGACGAACCATATTGACCCCGGCCGCAACCAGGCGGGTCAGTGTATCCATATCATTGGATGCGGGTCCCAGCGTAGCGACGATCTTGGTACTGCGTTGCATATTGCCCCCTTTATTATTGCCGGCCAGGATGGACGAATCCGGCATGCCTGCCGGCGGCGATGACTGCATACCTTTTCAGGCGTGGATCAGTTGCGGCATACAGCCGCAAATGCTGACTTTTCTTCAGTGTAAACGGCACAGAACATTTCACCATGCGCCAACTCAATAAAACGACGCCATGCGAGCGCCAGACAGCACTCACGCAGCGGAAGCGACAGATAAGGCCAGAAGCGGCCGGAACAAGATTCAACGTCGCAGCAAGTTGCAAGCACACCGCACTCACTCATATCAAGCGGGTGCCTCGCCGATTTTCTCGCGTTGCGCAGCAAGATATGACAGCAAAACCAGTGCCAGCGCCACCAGCAACATTCCGAGCAGCTCGTGAGGCGCAGGACGCTCGCCATGCTCCAGCCACGCAGCCAAGACTGCCACAGCCGGAATTGCCAGGGCATTCAGGCTGGCAGCACCTGCCGAAAGATGCTGCAGCAAACGCATCCACATCAGCCATCCAAGCCCGGAAGCCAAGACACCAGAATAGAACAGAGCGAACCAGAAATACGGCTCAGGCTGCAATGGCTGCTGCGGCACCGTCCAGCAGGCAATAAACAAGGGAATGGTACCCAATGCCATTTGCCAGCCAGTCAGGGTCAACACATCAAACCGCATCCGACCCCGCAGAAGTTTGGCATATACCGTTGCCGCAGCCCAGCACGCACCGGCAGATACAGCCAGAAATTTGCTCAGCATCGATCCATGCATGTGCAGTGGATCAAGAATGGCCAGCAAGCCCGCTGCTGCAAGCAAAATGGCCAACCACTGCCCGCCGACAATCTGCTCTGCCAGGAAAATTCGCGCCCACAACAGCGTCCAGAAAGGCATGGTAAAAGCCAGCACGGCAACCTTGCCGGCACCGCCACCCAAAAGTGCCAGCGTCATCAGCAACATGAAACCTGTGGTTTGAAGCAACCCCAGCAACAAGCTGGGCCCGAACGGCGGTAACGGTGCCAGCCGGCCAGTGCAGAGCATCACCCCAAACAGGGTGACACTGCCAAGCAGCGAACGATAGGCTGCAAAATCAAACGCGCCGACATAAGCCAGCGCGTTTTTACTCACAATCCAGTTATAGGCCCATACCAGCACCAGCAGGACAAATCCGCCAAGGCTGCGTGTGCGGGGACTCACAGCGGCGGCAAGTCCACTTTGACCAGGCGGAACGATCTTGGTCTGTCCGCAGTGTTACGGCCTGGCGCCTGAGTCTCAGCCACATAGGCACTGCCGTTCACAACGGTAATTCCACCGGGCACCACAATTCCCGAGGCCATCTGCACAATACGCCCCGTTTCACCCAGCACATCCACACGAGTGAGTTCACCATTCGCCTCGGAAACCAGCAGCTTGCGCTTGGCCATCAACCGCATTGCCTGTGGCTGATCCAGCGGGCGATCCAGCTTGATCGCCACCGGCTTGCTGGCACTGCCATCCCAACGCACGGTGATACGTGATAACGCCCCACGATCGCGAGAAAGCAGAAACAAACCGCCAACGTTGTCGGTACACACACTACTCCAGTTGCCTTGCGCCCTGGATAGATCATCATTCGCCAGCCACAGACTGGGAGCGGCTTCACCCTTTTTCATGCGCAGCAGTGCCGAATTGGCGCCATCCACTACGTACAGCGTACCGTCACGCCCTATCGTCACATCACTGCAATGCCCCTGATCGGGCAGCACATATTCACTGCGCACCTTGCCACCGCGCAGATCCACGGCTTTCAGCAGTGCACCGGCATGCTCCGTACCCGCAAAACCGGCGCAGGCCCACAGCGTCTGTGTCCGCTCATCCAGCGCCAGGCTGCGCACTTCGCCCAGCGTAAGCGGCAATTGCTCGACGTTATTACCCCCAGCGGTTACGCGCCAGACAGCACCATCGCGGACACTGCCCACGTACAAAGTGCCATCACGTGCCGATGCCACACCACTGGGATAAACACGCTCACCGGGAAGCAAAACATCCCCGGCCAAGACAGAGCTCATGGAGACAGACAGAAGCAGCGGCAACAAAAAGTGGAAAGGCGGGAAACGCATCGCGCTCACTCAATCAAACCGGAAAAATGTAAAGCGTTTGCATCAGAATTGATAATGCAGGCCGATGCGTGCGCTTGGCCACCAGTTGACCTTGTTCATTTCATCCTGCAACTGTGCTTCTTCCTGAGCAATATCGTTTTTCAGCTGGGTACATTGCAACTGGTTGATCGCCGCATTGTTACAGCTGGCTGTCAGCGAAGCATTGATGGATTTCAGGTATTGCACCCCAAGATCAACCGTGAAATTGACCTTGCTGCCAGCCCACACAGGATTGCCCCAACCCAGCTGAAAAACGATATTGCTCAGGAAGAAGCACAGTTGCAGGATGAAATGAACAAGGTCAACTGGTGGCCAAGCGCACGCATCGGCCTGCATTATCAATTCTGATGCAAACG
>JAUPTR010000223.1 GCA_030917985.1 Pseudomonadota bacterium
ACATCATTTCAAGCAACTATACTTAGCAAGTTGCCATCTCCAGCGCGCGATCAGTTACTGTATTTTGTATCTTGAGTCGTGCCAAATCACTCCAGTGACATCCATTACAATTCCAAAAGATCTGTTGGCACTATTGGCCGGCCATCTGGTCTGGCTTGAAGACTCGAAACACAAGATTGTTTTCTGGTCGGTGGAATGCGCAACAATGTTTGGTTATAGCCCGCAACAGATTCTGGGCAAACCTGCCTCACTGATTTGCCCAGACCCGGACGGCGATTGCCGCATGCTTGCCGATGGACGCAAAATAACAGTAAGCAGCGTTACCCTGCAGCTACGAGATGGATCAGATCTGCTGACATGCCATCTCGATATACCGCAAGCAGTTCCGCCTGACTGGATACAGTACCTGCCTCTACCTGCAGTTTTGCTTGACGCTTCGTCTGTTCTCAGCAGCAATACACATTGGCAGCAACTTGCCTGCGAATGGATCCCTCCTTGTACCAATACGGAAGAATGGTTACTTGAGCGATTTCCTCCCGACTTCAGTGACTTCCTGTCTAGACCAGAAAGATGCACCGATAAATCCTGGATTGGCTCACTGAAAAAGGCGGATGAAAAAATATGTCAAGTTGAAATCTGGCTCCAGTCAACGCCACAGGGACAACTGCTGATTGCCAACAATATCTCAGAACAGTCACAACAAATCGACGAACTGATTGACGAGAATCAGCGTGTTCGACTGGCTCTGGCATCCACACATCTGGGCATATGGGATTGGCACACAGGCTTGGATATTGTGCAATTTTCACCAGAACTAAACCAGATGCTCGGCTTCCCTGGGCACTGGTCAGAAAACAATTTTGACGGCTTCCTGGATATATTCGTCGAAGACGAGCATAAGCAGATACTTGATTATCTGGAATCTCATCTCAGTGTTGGCACCCCATTCGATTTGACCTGCCGCATCAAGTCACGAAGCGGAGAGGTACGCTGGACAAGGCTTTGTGGACAGTGCCTGCGTGACCCCAAAGGTAATCCGGTACGGATGTCCGGTAGCCTAAGCGACATTTCGGATTACAAGCAGACAATAGATGCACTAAGAAGCAGTGATACCCAACTCAGCACAGCCCAACATGTCGCCCGACTGGGCAATTGGGAATGGTCTATCGCGGACAATAGCATGTACTGGTCTGAGGCAATGTACGCCTTGCACGGTTTGCCATCCAGCCGCATCCAGCCGGATCTGGAAACCTATATTCGGCTGGTATATGCACCCGATCAAGTTGAACTTCGCCAGGCATTGCTCAAGGCAATCAAAACCAGGGACGAAATCAGTGCAGAATACCGCGTCACCCATCGCGACGGACGATTGATCGACATCTGGCTGACCTGCTATCCACACATCAGCGCCCACGGTGAACTGAAGTCATTATTTGGAACCGCTCAAGACATCTCTGAGCGTAAACGAGTGGAACGCCAGATTGCCGGAGAAAAGAAGATACTGGAGATGATCGCCGGTAGCCGCGAGCTGAGTGAGAGCCTGGGCACCCTCTGCAGGGTAATCGAGGAACAGCTAAATGGCGCCATGGCAAGCATACAGCTACTGGACGAGCATAGTGGACAACTCTATTACATTGCGGCATCCAGCCTGCCCCTTGAGTTTATCCAGGGCAGCCAGAACTGGCCGGCAACACCCTACAGTGGAAGCTGTGCAGCAACCGTTTCTTTGCGCCGCAGCATTATCAGCGAGGACATTGGGGCAGACTCGGTCTGGACGCATGTTAGATACCTGGCGCTCAATAACGGTCTGCTTGCGTGCTGGGCCACACCACTGCAGGCAAAGGATGGGCGAATCATTGGCACACTCGGCATCTATTTCCGGGCGAGGAGAAGTGCCAATGATTTTGAAAAAAGCCTTCTGGAGCGAATGGGCCGTTTGGCCGGCATTGCCATTGAAAATCATACAGTCGAGGCGGCCCTCAAACAAAGTGAAGAGCGCTGGCACTTTGCACTGGAAGGTAGTCAGGACGGGGTATGGGACTGGCGTCTTGACAGTAGGGAAGCTTACTATTCCAAACGTTATGAGCAGATTCTGGGACTGGGCGACGAGGAAAGACTGGATACACAACTCGACAACTGGTCAAGACAGATACACGCAGACGACCTGCAACGCATAGAGGGTGAACTGCAACGCTATCTCGGTGGAGAAGGCGAGTTTTTTGGCTGCGAGTACCGGATCACCACCCCCCAAGGCAGCACACGCTGGGTGCTGGCGCGCGGAAAAATCATCAATCGCAGCGAAAATGGCGAGCCAACCCGGGTCATTGGCACATTAACCGACATCAGTGCATCAAAACAGGCGGAAGAAACGCTCAGGCTGAATGCCCAAGTATTTGAGAGTGCCGGAGAAGGGATTGTCATTACCGACCGCTTCAATCGCATTATTTCGGTCAATCGAGCCTTCACCCGTATCACAGGCTTTGGTGAATCTGAAGCTCTGGGCAAAGACCCAAAACTCCTCGCATCAGGTCAACATGACACAGCGTTTTATCGCACAATGTGGGGAGAACTGGGACAGCACGATTACTGGCAGGGTGAAATCTGGAACCGACGCAAAAATGGCGAACAATTTCCAGAATGGCTGACCATCAGCACAGTTCGCCGCCCTAACGGCGAAATTGCCAATTATATTGCCACGTTCTCGGACATCAGCGAGAGTAAAAAGCAAACTGAGCACATCCAGTTTCTGGCCAATTTTGACACACTCACCAACCTCCCCAACCGTCTTTTGTTTAGGGATCGGGTTGAACTAGCGATTGCCAGCGCTCAACGTACCAATTCGATGCTGGCGGTACTGTTCATTGATCTGGATCGATTCAAGACCATCAACGACTCTCTTGGGCACCATGTTGGCGACCGGCTGCTGCAGGAGATGGCATCGCGAATCAGCAGCGTGCTAACTGAAGCCGATACCGCGGCACGGGTAGGCGGCGATGAATTCATTTTATTGCTTAACGACCTGCGCCAACCCCAGGATGTAGCGCCAATCACAAGCCGACTACTGGAACTGATCGGCCAAACAGCCCGAATTGACGGTAATGAACTTCGCCTTACGCCAAGTATTGGCATCGCCATTTTTCCACAAGATGGTCGAGACTACGATTCGTTGGTAAAACATGCTGACGCAGCGATGTACCACGCCAAGGATAAGGGCCGTAACAACTACCAGTTCTTCACCGCAGACCTGAATGTACGCATGCTGGAGCAGCTGCAACTGGAAAATGCCTTGCGGCGCGCACTGGAACACGATGAACTAATGGTTCATTTCCAGCCACAATACAATGTTCACACCGGGCAGATCATCGGAGCCGAAGCATTGCTACGATGGCGCCACAACGAACTGGGCATGATATCGCCAGCACGCTTCATCCCGATTGCCGAAGATAGCGGACTGATATTCAAGATCAGTGATCGAGTAATCAAGGCAACCTGCCAACACATCAGCGATTGGCAAACACTTGGCCTCTCTGTGCCGGCAATCGCCATCAACATCTCCGCAAATCAGTTCCGCCAGCACGATTTCGCCCTTAGAATCGTGGAAATTCTTTCTGCATACGGTATATCTCCGGCACAGATCGAACTGGAACTGACGGAAAGCATTCTGATGCAGGATATCGACATTGCCATCGCCAATATGCAGCAATTACGCGCGTCAGGCTTCAAGTTATCAATTGACGACTTTGGCACTGGATACTCCAGTCTCAGCTATCTAAAGCGCTTTCCAATCGACAAACTGAAGATCGATCAGTCCTTTGTCCGCGAAATTCCTGGCGACGATGACAGCTCAGCCATCACCGGTGCAATTATCAGCTTGGCGCACAGCCTCCAACTCAAGGTAATTGCTGAAGGAGTGGAAACCAAGGAGCAACTGGACTTCCTGTTAAAAAAAGGCTGCGACGAGGTTCAGGGGTATTATTTCAGCAAGCCACTGGCAGCCAATGACTTTCAGCTCAAACTGAGCAAACCCTTAAGGTAAAGCGCATATTGCGCCATCAAACGAGACTCAGAAATCATGGATAACATCTGGACAACAACACTATTACAAGCCGGCGCATTATTTGCACAGGAACAGTCAACCATATTGCACTTTGGCAATCCAGTCGCCGAACTGGAAGCTGCCCGAAATGGCAACATTTTCAGTGATCTGGCGCAATACCGCTTGGTACGCTTCAGCGGCGAAGATGCCCAGCAATTTCTGAGCAACCTACTGTCAAGCGACGTCAGAAAACTGCAGATTGGAGAGTACCAGTACTCTACCTTCTCGACACCCAAGGGGCGAATGCTCGCAAGCACGCTGGTTGTTCGGACTGCGACTGACTACCTGTTACTGATGCCGGCAGATATTGCCGGGCCAATACAGCGCAAATTGTCGATGTACATCCTGCGATCCAAGGTCAAAGCCAGCCCTCAAAGTACCGACGAGATTCTTCTGGGAATCGCCGGGACAGGTGCGACACAAGCATTGGCCGATCAATTCGGCGTGCAAACCGATAGCAACATGCAAGCAAAGATAGTTGACGAAACAATACTGATCAGTCTTGATCAGCAATGCTGGATCGTACTGACATCACCGGAAAATGCAACGGCGATGTATGGCAAGCTAAAAAGCCATTCATTTGTTGCGGCAGGCAGCAATGCCTGGAACTGGCGCTGGATACAACGTGGCTTTGCCTGGATCTACAACGAAACACAAGAACAATTTGTAGCTCAGATGGCAAACATGGAGTGTCTTGGCGCTGTCAGCTTTTCCAAAGGATGCTATCCGGGGCAAGAGATCGTGGCTCGCACCCAATATCTGGGCAAGCTGAAACGGCGCATGAGCCTGGTACACATTGATACCGACCTGAACAATGCCAAGCGTGGCACATCGTTATACAGCCGCGAGCTTCCGGGGCAGGCCATCGGCATGATTGCGGATGTCGCATCGGCCCCCGATGGAGGAGTAGACGCACTGGCAGTGGTTCAGTCAAGTTGCTGGGCACATGGCGTGGCACTTGGTTCGGAGGCTGGCCCACAACTGCATGCCAAACCGCTGCCCTATGCCATCGTTGACCCGCAATAAATCAGAATGAGCGACATCTACGTTTATTACCACTGCCCTGGGGACTCAATTTCCAACTATAAGGAACTGGGGCTTCTGCTGATCGAGCGACTCACAACTGGAACAACAATTCAGGCCGGGCTGTATCGCAAAAAAGGCCCTCCACAAACCCTGATGGAAGTTTACCGAGACGTCGGCAACGAACAGACCTTTTGCGAACTCATGGCGACCGAAGCAGTCAGCCTCTATCAAAAACATATGGCGACCATTCCTGATCGCCATATAGAAATATTCAGCGCCCTTTGATCAACCCGGCGCAACTGTGTCTTGACTAACGTCTATGGCCATCAGCCGAAACCTTTACCAACCGTTCACGCGAAACCAGTTGACGATGAACAGTGGCAAGAAAAAAAACAGCCAAAATCAGTTCAATAACGATACTCATATTCACACCTTGATATCGACTTTATTACCCAGATTGGGCGGGTTGTTGTATTGCGCGGAAGCCGGCGCAGCAACCGAATTGAGTAGCTGCGTCACGCTATCAGCCTGAATATCATTTGCCTTCTTGACCGCATACGTTCCGTTAACCGTAGAAGCTGCTGCAGAACTTAAAGCACTAACAGAATCCATCGCGTTCTCCTTGCGATAACATCGATGACAGAAGCCACCTGAAACTCAGTATAGCTGCGTGAACAATCTCGCGCCACCAAAACATTAGGGTTCACTTATACGAATAAGTTTCAGCTTTACTCATAAATATTCACCCGAGTACCGGGAGGAACACGATCGAATAAATCGACGATATCTTCATTCCTCATCCTGATACATCCGTGCGACACCGGAACACCCATCGGCTCACAATCTGGCGTGCCGTGAATGTAGATGTAGCGCTGCATTGTATCGACCTGACCCAGGCGATTGACGCCAGGTTCAAGCCCGGACAACCAGAGAATTCGCGTCAGAATCCAATCCCTATCTGGATAGGCCTGCGCCAACGCAGCATCATAAATCTCACCAGTTGGGCGCCGCCCCACTAAAACGGCATTTAACGGCAATTGATACCCCAATTTCGCACGAACAACATGCAGCCCCCTTGGCGTTTGAAAGCTTCCCTTCTGTTCTCCCGCCCCCCGTGCTGCACTGGATATTTTGTAATTTGCCAACTGCCCGCCCACGTCGTCAAACAAGACGAGTTGCTGCCGATCGAGAAAAATATCGATTTTCATGGTGATCTTTTTTGCAGGCGGCGCTCATGAAAAAACTGCTTCAGCAACAAAATACATTCATCAGCGCGTACCGCTGGCACAATCGACGTGTGATGATTCAACCGGCCATCACCAAACAGATCAACCACACTGCCGCAAGCGCCGGTTTTGGCATCCCGCGCCCCAAAAACTACACGCTTGATGCGCGCATTCATGATTGCCCCCGAACACATCACACAGGGCTCCAAGGTCACGAACAGCTCACAATCTACCAAGCGATAGTTGCCAACTGCAGCGCCAGCGGCACGCAGGGCCTGAATTTCGGCATGTGCACTGGGATCATGCGAGCCAATCGGACGATTCCATCCTTCACCAACTATCTCGCCATCGAGCACGACGACCGCACCAACCGGCACCTCTCCCTCATCCCAGGCTCGCCGCGCCAGGCTCAGCGCGCGCGCCATCAATTCATCATCAATCACTGCAAACTCACGTTTCTCAGAGAAAGTTATGCTGTTAACGATCTGATCAAATCGCTACTGCGCAGTCCTGATGCTTTATTGGCATTCTTTTGCGTAAGCGGATTTGGCATCAGCCCTGGCCTTTGCCACTTGCTGCTCGTCCAGATAATAGCGCTGTCCACTTTTGTCGTAATCATAAAGGCGGAATCCCGACTGCATTTCGTCGACAGAAGTCTTCATCTTGCGGCACCGCTCCTCCTTGTCTGCCTTTGCCTTTTCGGCAGTAGCAGACTTTTTTTCCTGCTCAGCACGATCAGCCTGGCGCTTACGAAACTCGGCATCCTGTACCGCAGGGGTAGCGCTTGTAGCAGGCACAACACCCGCTTTTGGGGGGGGCTTGATTTCCGTTTTCTGCTTGACGTCTACTGGAGGCTGATCACCAAAATGAACCGTGCCATCTTTATCAACCCATCTATATACCCCGGCTTGCGTCATCTGCGCCATAGCCAAGGCCAGCAATACAAAGCACGTCCATTTATATTTCATTTGGATGATCTCTCTCCCTTGTGTTTAGCGAAGAATAGCAAAATTCAAATCCGGCAGTTGACTTTACTTGCATTTACCATAAAAGGTATAATCTTCATTTGCCGCAAGGAATCATTATGCGAGTGATCCAAAAAGCGCTCACCTTCGACGATGTTCTGCTCGTTCCTGCCCACTCCGCTGTACTCCCTCGCGACGTGACCCTCGCGACCCGCCTGACACGTGATATTACCCTGAACACCCCACTGGTTTCGGCCGCAATGGACACGGTAACCGAAGCAGGGTTGGCGATTGCAATTGCCCAAGAGGGCGGTATCGGTATCGTTCACAAGAACATGCCTCCCAAGTCCCAGGCAATGGAAGTGTCCAAAGCCAAGCGCTTTGAAAGCGGCGTGGTGAAAGACCCGATTACCATTCCGCCGAGCATGACGGTGGCGGAAGTATTGAACCTGACCCGACAGTACCGTATTTCCGGGTTGCCGGTGGTTGAGAATGGCCGGGTTGTTGGCATTGTAACCAACCGCGACTTGCGCTTTGAAACCAATCTATCGCAATCGGTAGCGGCAATCATGACGCCACGAGACCGACTGGTCACTGTCCGTGAAGGTGTGAGCAGTGATGAAGCACGTGCACTGATGCACAAACATCGCCTGGAACGAGTGCTAGTGGTTAACGATGCCTTCGAACTGAAAGGCTTGATCACCGTAAAAGACATCATCAAAACCGTCGAACACCCGAATGCCTGCAAGGATCAGCAAGGCCGGTTGCGAGTAGGCGCAGCAGTTGGCGTGGGCGCGGGCACTGAAGAACGCGTGGAACTGCTGGTTGAAGCCGGCGTGGATCTCATTGTGGTTGACACCGCACACGGCCATTCGCAAGGCGTACTTGACCGTGTGCGTTGGGTAAAGCAGAACTTCCCGCAAGTACAGGTCATTGGTGGCAATATCGCTACTGCAGCAGCGGCACTGGCACTGGTCGATGCCGGCGCAGATGCAGTGAAAGTGGGCATAGGCCCAGGCTCAATCTGCACCACACGTATTGTTGCCGGTGTTGGTGTGCCGCAGATCACTGCAGTAGACAATGTTTCCACCGCACTGCGCGGCACCGGCGTACCAATGATTGCTGACGGTGGAATCCGCTTCTCGGGTGATATTGCCAAGGCGATTGCCGCAGGCGCTGATGCAGTGATGCTCGGCGGCCTGTTTGCCGGTACGGAAGAAGCACCCGGGGAAACCGTACTGTTCCAGGGGCGCTCGTACAAGAGCTATCGTGGAATGGGTTCTTTGGGTGCCATGCAGCAAGGGTCGAGTGATCGCTACTTCCAGGACAACGAAGCCAATGCTGACAAACTGGTTCCGGAAGGCATCGAAGGCCGCGTGCCGTACAAGGGCTCCGTTGTTGCGGTGATTCATCAACTGATGGGTGGCTTACGCTCCAGCATGGGCTATCTGGGTTGCAAATCGATTGCCGAGATGCATTCAAAAGCAGAGTTTGTTGAAATCACGTCTGCGGGTATGCGTGAGTCACACGTGCACGACGTGCAAATCACCAAAGAAGCACCAAATTATCATCAGGATTGATTTGTGCCTCAGCCAACCAAACAACGCCGGAGTTCCGGCGTTGTTTATTTGTGTCGCAATCGGCACTTACAGACAGCGCTGACGCACACATTCAAAAAGGCAGATTGCCGCTGCGGCCGCCACATTCAACGATTCAACTTTACCCGGCATCGGGATCAACACCTTATCGCCCGCGACAGCCTTCAAGCGCTCACTTACGCCAGCGCCCTCATTACCGAAGATCATACCAACCGGGCCACGTAAATCCACATCGTACAAAGACTGCTTTGCAGCAAGATCCGTCACCAGCATTTTGCCATTCAATGCTTCAAGCACTGATAACAAATCAACATCGCAGCTTAGTTGCACCTGAAAATGCGCACCCATTGCCGCACGTAAAACCTTTGGCGACCACACATCGGCACAACCTTGACTGAGATAGATATTGCTGACCCCTGCAGCAACCGCTGTGCGCATGATGGTCCCGAGATTACCCGGATCCTGAATGTCATCAAGCAATACCGAGAAATCACCACCGCGAGTCATTGCCGACTGCAACGGCTGAGACATCAGCACCACAATGCCGACATTCGGCTGAATCTCGAATAACTGCTGGAACAAACCGTCAGATAGAAGAATCGGCTGCACCGCGCCGTACACAGCAAGCATTGCAGCAACCTCGGGATGGCGCGGGACTGATTCAGCCAGAATCAACTGCGTCACAGGCCAGCCACTTTCCATGGCGAGCTGCGCCAGATGAATCCCTTCTACAACAAACTGCTGATGTTTGCGCCGTTCACGCGGAGATTCGAGTAATTTGGCGACATGTTTGATCAGTGGGTTCTGGCGAGATGTAATCAGGGACATTGTTAACGAGTGGAGGTTGATGCAGATTTGACGGCCAAACTTGCCAGACCTTGAGCTCCGAGCAGGCACAGTTGTTTGAAGCGATTATACCCCAGCTCATCCAGCGGCCGCCCCCCCCCCCGGTCGGCAACAATCAGTCCAATCGGCTGTTCGGCTGCAAACAGTGACATCGCAAAAAACTCTGTGCCTCCAACACAATCCTGCCAGCCCGGCGGCAAATGGCGACGAAATTGCGCATCATTGTCCTGATTAAGCCAGATACCAGCAGTTTTCTGCATCAGGCGATTGAGCAATGCAGATTGCTGCAGACTGAATTCAAATCGGGCCAGCGGATCACTGGCATCCGCCCCCACCACATAACGAGCCTTAAGCTGTTGCCGCCCACCATTGATCACGGCAAATACCACCCGTTCCAACTGCAGCCCCTGCTGCAAGCCCTTGATGATGAGTGACATCATCTGGTTGTAGGTCAGAGAGCCATCAAGATGAGCCTTGATTTGCGCTATTACTTCGTCGAATACCGACACAGAGCCCTGTTCGACAGCCACTGGTTCATCTGGTCGCAACAGTGCCTGGGAGCGCTTCTCCGACCAGCTGCCGGGCAGCATGGGCAACCATCGGGCAGGAGCCGTGCATTCAGCATACGGCCAGACTCGGGCAAAATCGATGGCAACCCGCTTCACCCGCAACCATATGTCGTCATCTTCGCGACGCAGACTCTGGGCAACGTTTGCAAGCTGCTCCTGCAATTGAGGATGCTGCCAACCAGACACACTAAGGCGCGAAACAAGAGTAGCGGCATGCACAATCATCGCACGCGGATTGCTGTCGGCACTCGGAGCAATCAGCTCCAACAGCAATGGGGGAATGTTATCCCCTTGCATCAACATATCCTGAATTTGCGATAACGGCGCATTTAATGCTGATTGCTGCGCTTGTGGATCGTTCTGCAACGGCGAGGTATGCCAAGGCTGCCAGGCGACAGCAAGTTGTGGCTCATGTAATGCCAACTGGCACCAGGCCTGATTATGCAACAGGGCTGCCGTATAGATCTCCTCGGGCTTCAGATCCAGGCGCGCCACCGCCCAATCCCAAGCGAATGCAGCTGCCTGGCGGGCAATCATGATCTGCTGCAACAACAGCGAGTATTCCGCACTGCCGGAAGCAAAGCGCTCTTCAATCACAGGCAGATGGCCGAACTGCTCCAGAAAACGTTGCACACCAACCAGCTTCAAAGCATTTTCAATGCCAATCACCTCGGAGGAAAACTGTCCACGCTGACGGTTATTGACAGCCTTGAGCAACAGATAACTAAGAAACGGATCAGTCTGAACAATCTTTGACAAATCCGCAGGAGAAGGATCTCCCGCCGAATCTCGCAAGCGATCAAGACGCTCACGTGTCTGCAGCAACATGGCTAAAGGTTTGCTCCTCCAGCGAGCTACCCATTGCTTGGCGTTTTGCGGAAAATCACTTGCCTTGGCGGTCATGACGAATTTGCCAGATAAACAGTTTGGAATGATTCCAGTCGTCAACCGTGATCACCTGATCTGGTACAACGCCCGGTACCTCAAAGGTATTACTGATAAAAAGGCTGCCATCCTTCATTTCAGCACATACTTTTTCCCACAGACGTGGCATGGGCGCTGGAGAGAGATAAGCGTAA
The DNA here is from genome assembly GCA_030917985.1 of Pseudomonadota bacterium. Taxonomy (GTDB): domain Bacteria; phylum Pseudomonadota; class Gammaproteobacteria; order Burkholderiales; family SCOH01; genus CALMFQ01. The sequence goes on from JAUPTR010000223.1 coordinate 11,406, forward strand.
ACCACATCGTAATCGCCCAGATGAGAACCCCAGAAACTGCCTAGCGCAATGGCTGGCCGTGGCCTGGTAATGCGACTACGCAACCAGGCAAGGGCAAATGGCAAGAATGCACGCTCTATCCCCACCATATTCAGTGTCGGCAACATCTGCTGCAAGTCACAGGTTACGCGCCCGGTGCCGCAGCCAAGGTCGATTACCTTCGCCATGGAATGCCGCACAGACAACAAATCATGGAGAGCCTGCAGCGTGCGGCGACTGGATAAGAAGAGCGGCACCCGATCGCGATAAACGCCACCAAAAACCAGCAACAAAACAAGAAGGATGAGTGGCGCCCAGGTGACCAAAACCGGCAGCATTAAAGCGCACAACAACAAGGGCCAGAACAAGAACTGAATCCACCACCACCACCACGGCATACGCAGTGACAGGCTTAGGAGTGCCGCGATGGCACCCTGCAACACAGCCACAAGCAACCATTGCAGGAAGGTGAGCGGTATCGACAGCATTACAGCGTGCCAGATAAACCATGCTATTGGCGCCGCCAGTAACTGCAACGCGAGCGCCTGCAGCGACACCGGCAAACGTAGCCAGAACGGCCAAGGCATCAACGCGTCGGCTCGCTCTCGTTGCCGGCCGCCACGTTGGCGTCGATCAACTGCTGCGCATCAATCGCCTTGCCGGCTTCGCGCATGATGTTTTCTTCCGTCTCTTGGTTAAGCACGGTAATGCTGATCCGACGATTAATCGGGTTGTACAGATCTTCCCGGTCAAAAGGAGTGGCCGATGCCAGTCCGACAACCCGAATGATCTTCTCTTCCTTGATCCCCCCGCCAATCAGCTCACGACGACATGCATTGGCCCTGTCAGATGATAACTCCCAGTTACTGTAGCCACGTTCACCGGAAGAAAAAGGCTTGGCATCGGTATGCCCTGCAAGACTGATGCGATTTGGAACCTCATTCAACAAGGCGGCAATTTCACGCAGGATATCTCGCGTATAAGGCTTTAAATCAGCAGCGCCAGAATCAAACATCGGTCGATTCTGCTCGTCAACAATCTGGATCCGCAACCCTTCAGCAGTCATGTCAATTAGCATCTGGTTCTTGAACTGCGCCAATGACGGATTACTCTTGATTTTTTCCTCTACGCGCCGCTGCAAATCCTGCAACATCCGCATCTCGCGCTTTCTCACCTCGGCTTTCTCAAATGCCACACGAGAAGCCACATCACCGCGCTTGACCTGACCCGCGCTGCGGCTCAAATCTTCGCCCCCCCCTTTGATGACGCTATCCGCATCGCCACTGCCAGAGCCACCTGCCAACGCCACTTTAAGGGGCGATTTGAACTGATCAGCAATCCCTTTCAGATCACCCTTGGCGGTAGACCCCAACAGCCACATGAGTAGAAAAAAGGCCATCATTGCCGTCACGAAGTCGGCATAGGCAATCTTCCAAGCACCTCCATGATGGCCACCACCGCCTTTTTTTATTTTTTTGACAATGATTGGGCGTTGCGAATCATCACTCATGACAAAACCTTACTTCCCTTTGGCACTTTTCACGTGTTCTTCCAGCTCTTTGAAGCTGGGGCGATCCGAGCCGTCCATGGCCTTCCGGCCAAATTCAACAGCAACCTGCGGCGCATATCCGTTCAGGCTCGCCAATAAAATGGTCTTGATCGTCAGATAAACCTTACCTGACTCGCTGGCCTTAATTTCAAGAACCTTTGCAAGCGGGCCAACAAAACCGTACGCCAGCAAAATACCAAGAAAAGTCCCCACCAATGCATGAGCGATCAGGATGCCAAGCTCGGCAGGAGGCAAAGCAACGTTCTCCATTGTGTGAACCACGCCCATCACCGCCGCAACAATACCAAATGCCGGCAACCCATCCGCCAGGGTTGTCACCGCATGAGCTGGCTCCAGCTCCTCATGGTGATGCCCTTCAATTTCAATATCCATCAGATTTTCTATCTCGAATGCATTCAGATTTCCGCCGACCATCAAACGTAGGTAGTCAGCGATAAAATCAGTCACGTGATGATCATGCACAATACTGGGATACTTGGAGAAAATAGGACTGCCTTCCGGATTTTCGACATCGCCTTCAATCGACATCAGACCTTCCTTGCGCACCTTCGACAAAAGTTCAAAGTGCAAGGCGAACAAATCCATGAAAAAGGCCTTGTTGTAAGGTGAGCTTTTGAATATTTTAGGGAGCGCCTTGATTACCCCTTTCAAAGGCTTGCCACCATAAGCGACAATAAAAGCCCCCAAGGCCCCACCAAAAATCATGACAACCTCAAGCGGCTGCCATAAACCTGCCAAGTGGCCACCAGCGGCCGCGTAACCACCAAAAATCATCGCGCAGGCGACAACATAGCCGATGAGGACAAACATGTGAAAAATTCTCCAAAACGATTCCGGCCTGCTTATCCATAAAGCACTTTACCTGCAGCGACAGTACACCAGCGGCCTGACTGAATTGAGTGTGCCTGCTGCAAAATAGAGAGGGCGCTCCGTACTACCCGCCTTCACGCAGCATAACCCTGCCATGCATCCTGAAAACAGGAAAACCTGTTCTCGCACGCCTTCTCTGCTCGCAAGCATCGCTAAAGTTGGACCGACAGCCTGGCGATCAAAACCGACGCACCAAGGCAAGCGATATGGACAAGGCCCTATTAATGATTAAACCATGAACAGCCATTCGTCCAGGCGAAAATGGCTTGGCAACGTCATTGGCGAGACCAATCGATGACGAGATGAACTGCTAAAAGATCATTATGGACGCAGATAAATCCGAAAAAAAAGCGCGTCACCGGACGCGCCTTGTTCAATCAAAGCGGATCAGGACACGTGTCTGGCAATAAAGGCCTTGATCTGTTCCGTATCGGCCGCCATTACCTCGATTTTCTGCGGCAATTGTTCCAGATTCTCCAGACCAGCCGGACGTGCCGGTTTTTGTCCCAACGCTTCAACCATGGTTTCTTCGAACTTGGCCGGCAGTGCAGTCTCCAGTACCAGAGTCGGCACCGCAATATCACGATTTTCCAGCGCCACCTTCATGCCATCAGCCGTGTGCGGATCAATGACGACACCGTAGTCCTGATGAATTTTGCGGATGTGGGCAATCCGATCGGCGTGCGAGCTGCGCCCTGAACCGAAGCCATATTCCGCCTGCATGCGGCCGAAGAATTCGCTGTGCGAAAGGTCGAAGCCCTCGCCTTTTTCCACCTGAGTCCACAGTTCGGCCAACTTCCGTGGATCACGACCAACCACGTCGAACACAAAACGCTCCAGATTCGACGCCTTGGAAATATCCATCGATGGGCTGCTGGTCGCCAGTGTTTCCGGGCGCGGACGGTAAATACCGGTTTTGAAGAACTCGTTCAGTACGTCGTTTTCGTTGGTGGCAACAAACAGGCGTTTGATCGGCAGGCCCATCTGGCGAGCCATGTGGCCAGCGCAGACGTTACCGAAGTTACCCGACGGCACAACATACGACACTGGATCGCCAATATTCTTCGCCACCTGGAAGTAGGATTTGAAGTAATAGACAATCTGGGCAACGATACGGCCCCAGTTGATCGAATTGACGGCGCCAATCTTGTAACGCGCCTTGAATTCTGCATCGTTGTTGACGGCTTTAACGATATCCTGCGCCGCATCAAACATATCGGTGACAGCGATATTGAAGATATTCTCATCCTGCAGGCTGTACATCTGCGCGCGCTGGAACGGGCTCATCTTGCCATACGGTGACAACATGAACACCTTTACCGCATGTTTGCCGCGCATTGCATATTCTGCTGCCGAACCGGTATCGCCGGAAGTTGCGCCAACAATGTTCAGCGTCTGGCCGCGCTTTTCCAGTACGTATTCGAACAGGTTGCCGAGCAACTGCATCGCCACGTCTTTAAACGCCAGCGTCGGACCATTCGACAAGCCAAGAATATACAGAGTCGGATCAAGCTGTTTCAACGGCGTGATTTCATCGCTGCCGAAGGCTTCCTTGGTATAGGTCTTGTTGATAATGGCACGCAGATCGCTGGCCGGAATATCGGTAGCGAAACGGCTGATGACTTCGAACGCCAGCTCCTGATAACTCAGG
>JAUPTR010000224.1 GCA_030917985.1 Pseudomonadota bacterium
ATATACGGGAACCTGCGTTCACAGGCCCTTGGAAGACGCTGATTTATTGACTGCGCGGGCGAATTGCTGCGTCGCGCGGTGCTCGAAAGCTCGCCTATCCTCATGATATGTATCGCTTTCTGCGCGCCGGGCTCCTTGCACTTCATCCCGCTCGTCGAATAAATCAGCGCTTCCCTTGTTCTTGAACCGCTTCTTGCTGCTTCTTCCGGTTCGGATCCGCTGTTTTCCTGCCGCCCATGAGGGTAAACGGAGAGACTATCCATGAAAGACATGACTGCGCCAAACGGGCCGGCAATGGCGCTGGCGCAGGCAACGATACTGATCGTTGACGATGTACCGGACAACCTGGCTGTGCTCGGTGAATTGTTGCGGCAGTCCGGTTATCAGGTAAAAGTGGCCAATTCCGGCCGTGCTGCATTGCGGTTTGCGGCCCAGTTGCCACGGCCAGACCTGATTCTGCTGGATGTGATGATGCCGGAGATGGACGGTTATCAGGTGCTGCTGGCGCTGCGCGACAACCCTGTTACCCGCGATATTCCGGTGATGTTCCTGACTGCGCTGGATGCCTCGCATGATGAACAGCGCGGGCTGGACATGGGGGCGGCCGATTATATTTCCAAGCCGATCCGGCCGTCGGTGGTGCTGGCACGGGTGCGCACCCAGCTGGAGGCCAAGCAGGCACGCGATCTGCTGCGTGGCCAGAACAGCTTTCTCGAAGCCGAAGTGGCACGGCGCATGGCGGAAAACGAGCTGATCCAGGCCATCAGCATCCGCGCGCTGGCACGGCTGGCAGAAATCCGTGATCCGGAAACCGGCAACCACATTCTGCGTACCCAGGCCTATGTCGAACTGCTGGCACGCCGCCTGCAATCCCATCCGCGTTTTGCCGCCACGCTCAGCGACGATTACATCAAACTGCTGGCGCGTTCTGCCCCGCTGCACGATATCGGCAAGGTGGGCATCCCCGATGCCATTCTGCAGAAACCGGGCAAGCTGGATGTGGAAGAATGGGAAATCATGAAAACCCACGCGCGCCTGGGGGCAGAAGCCATCGAACAGGCCGATCTGGATAGCCAGAAGCAACTGGCTTTCCTCACGCTGGCGCGGGAAATTGCGCGCTGGCACCACGAGCGCTGGGATGGCGCGGGTTACCCGGACGGCCTGCAGGGAGAGGCGATTCCGGTATCGGCGCGCCTGATGGCGCTGGCCGATGTGTTTGATGCACTGATTTCGCCGCGTGTCTACAAAGCACCGATACCGCTGGCCCAGGCGTGCGAGATCATGCGTGCCGGCCGTGGTTCGCACTTTGACCCGGATGCGTGTGATGCCTTTCTCGATGTGTTCGAACAGATGGGCGAGATTGCCCGCAGCCATATGGATGTGTGCTGAGGCAACGGCACAACGGAGTATCGACCTTGTTGCACGCTTCCGACCCGAACTGCCCACCTGCAAGCCGCGCCCGGCCAGGCATGATCTGGACGGTGGTGCTGATCTACGCAGCCGTTGCCTCGCTGTGGATTCTGCTGTCAGACCGCTTGCTGGAATGGTTGCTGCCTGATCCGGCGCAAATGTTGCTGGCCAGCACCTTCAAGGGCTGGCTGTTTGTCTTGCTGACCTCGATGTTGCTGTTTGTGCTGATGCGCCGCATGCTGCCCGCCGCCAGCATCAGCGCGGGCGGTGCCGGCGCGCGCAGCTACCTGTGGCCTTTGCTGCTGCTGACGTTGCTGGTGGCCGGTGTCACCGCCGCCGCGATTGCTTACACCCTGCAGCAACATCAAAGCCGCGAAGGCGCCCGCCTGCTGTCGATTGCCGAACTGACCAAGCGCCAGATTGCCGACTGGCTGCGCGAGCGCAGTAGCGACGCACGCCTGCTTGCCAGCCGCGTGGCGGCCTATCCGGCTGCGGGTGGCTTGCGCCAGGGCGGGGTGGCGGGGCCGCAGCCATGGTTTGCCGAAATGCAGGAATACCGCCGCCAGCGTGAGCTGGACAATATCCTGCTGCTGGATGCCGAAGGGAGCAGGCTGTGGGCAATCGACAGCGGCAGTGCGGGCGTATCGCCACAACTGCGTGATGCCGCCCGCCGGCTTGCCGTCTCCGGCCCGGCGCACCTGCTTGGCCCGTATGCCGATCCACAGGGCCGGATCTGGCTGGATTTCCTCGCACCGGTGCCCAGTGCAGAAGGGCAAACCCGGCCGCTGCTGGTGATGCGCATCGACCCCTATCGACACCTTTACCCGATGCTCAACAGCTGGTCGGTGCCCACCGAAAGTGGCGAAACGCTGCTGTTTCGCCGTGAAGACAGCCAGGCGCTGTATCTGAACCCCTTGCGGCTGCGCCCCGACAGTGCGCTAAAACTGCGCATGCCGCTGCAGCAGGCCAACCTGCTGGCAGCGCAGGCGCTGCTGGGGACGGCAGGGCAGAACCAGCTGATTGTTGGTGAGGATTATCGCCGCGTGCCGGCCATCGGTGTTGCCCATGCGGTGCCGGGTTCAGACTGGATGTTGATTGCCAAGCTGGATCGCAGCGAATTGTATGCGCAGGCCTATCGGGATGTGTTGTGGATCAGTGCAGGCGGCGTATTGCTGCTGCTGATTGCCGGTGGTGGACTGTTTTTGCTGCGCCAGCGCAAGGATCTGGTGCTGGCGCGGCGCGAGCAGCAGGCGCAGCACGACCGGCTGCAGGCCTTGCAATTGCTGGATGCGATTGTGGATAGCTCAAGCGATGTGGTGTTTGCCAAGGATTTGCAGGGGCGCTACATCATGTTCAACCGCGAGGCGGCATTGCTGCTCGGCCGGGCGCAGGCCGATGTACTGGGCCGTACTGCGGCGGATATATTTCCGGCCGATATGGCTGCCAGGCTGACCGAGCGCGATCTTGCCGTGCTGCAGGCCAACAAGGTGCTGCGGGGCGAGGATGAATATGCCGGCCGCGACGGCGTGCGTACCTTTCTCTGCACCACCGGGCCGCTGCACGATGCCGAAGGCCGGGTAGTGGGGCTGTATGGCATGGCGTACGATATCACCGAGCGCAAGCAGTCCGAGCTGCAGCTGCACAAATTGTCGCTGGCGGTGGAGCAAAGCCCGGAAAGCATCGTCATCACCGACCTGAAGGGACGTATCGAATATGTCAACGAAGCCTGTATCAGGAATTCGGGCTATAGCCGGCGTGAGCTGATCGGTGCCAATCCGTCGGTGTTGCAGTCTGGCGAAACGCCGGCAGAGAGTTATCGGGCATTGTGGCAATGCCTGGACCAGGGCCACACCTGGAAGGGAGAGTTCTACAACCGCCGCAAGGACGGCAGCCGTTATGTCGAGCTGGCGTTTGTGACACCGCTGCGTCAGCCGGATGGCAGCATTACCCACTATGTGGCGGTCAAGGAAGACATCACCGAGAAAAAGCGTCTGGGCCGGGAGCTGGACCAGCACCGCCATCATCTCGAAGAGCTGGTGGAAGAACGTACCGCGCAGCTGGCCGAGGCGCAACGCCGGGCCGAGGCCGCCAATATGGCCAAGAGCAGCTTTCTGGCCAATATGAGCCACGAAATCCGCACACCGATGAACGCCATTGTCGGCCTGACGCATCTGCTGCGCCGTGCCAGCCCGCGCCCGGATCAGGCCGACAAGCTGGTGAAGATCGAGGCGGCGGCGCAACACCTGCTGTCGATCATCAACGATATCCTCGATCTGTCGAAAATCGAGGCACACCGCCTGGAGCTGGAGCGCACTGATTTTCCGCTATCGGCGATTGTTGACCATGTGTATTCGCTGGTGGCAGAAAGTGCCCGTGCCAAAGGGCTGCAGCTCAGCGTGGAATGTGATGCCGTGCCGAGCTGGCTGCGCGGCGATCCGACACGCTTGCGCCAGGCACTGCTCAACTATGCCGGCAATGCCATCAAGTTTACCGAGCACGGCAGGGTGGTGCTGCGGGCCGAGTTGCTGCAGCAGGATGGCGACCGGGTGTTGCTGCGATTTGCGGTGGAAGATACCGGCGTCGGCATTGCTGCAGACAAGCTCTCCGGTTTGTTTGAAGAGTTTCAGCAGCTGGATGCCTCGACCACCCGCCGCTACGGTGGCACTGGCCTGGGCCTGGCGATTACCAGGCAGCTGGCGCAATTGATGGGCGGTGATGCCGGCGCGCAAAGCCAGCAGGGAAAAGGCAGTTGTTTCTGGTTTACCGCCTGGGTGAGTGTCGGGCGCCAGCAATTGGCAGACAGCCATGCCGGCGTGGCAGGGGGCAGCGAAAACCGCCTGCAGCTGCAATGTGCCGGCGCCAGGGTATTGCTGGCCGAAGACAATCCGATCAATCAGGAGGTGGCGCAGGAATTGTTGCGCCAGGTGGGCCTGAGCGTGGAGCTGGCCGAGGATGGCCGGCAGGCACTGGAGAAGGCGCGCAATGAGGCATTCGATCTGATCCTGATGGATATGCAGATGCCGGTCATGGACGGCCTGGAAGCCGCGCAGTTGCTGCGCCAGAATCCCCGTTTTGCGGAACTGCCCATCATCGCCATGACGGCCAATGTCATGCAAGCGGACCGTGACC
>JAUPTR010000225.1 GCA_030917985.1 Pseudomonadota bacterium
GCGCGAGTTTATTGCCGACAACTATCGCCGCCGCCTGGCGGGGGAGGCGGTCGCGTCGGTGTACGAATCGTCCTTGCAGACCATGCAGGGAGCGCTGATCGACGTTGAGATTTCTGTCGGACTGGCAACGTATCATGGCGTAACCGTCACGGTGGCTGTTGTGCGCGATATCCGCGCGCGCAAAAATGCCGAGCGGGAGCTGCAGCGGGCCAATCAGGAGCTGCTGCGCCTGTCCACCACGGATGCGCTGACCGGCTTGTACAACCGCCGTTATCTGATGGACACCATGAACGCCGAGTTTTCCCGTGCCCGGCGTTACTGGACGCCGATGGCGATCATGATGATCGACGTCGATCACTTCAAGCAGGTAAATGACAGATATGGCCATCAGGTGGGTGACCAGGTGCTGGAGCACTTGGGACGTATCCTGCGTGACCGGACGCGCCAGAGCGATATTGCTGCACGATATGGTGGAGAAGAGCTGACGGTATTGCTGCCACAGACCGCTCTGGAGCAGGCAATGACAGTTGCAGAAACACTGCGGCAGTTGATAGACGAGCACCCGTTTGTGAATGATAACGGTCGTCAGGTTCACGTCACCATCAGTATCGGTGTGGCATGTTTTCCGGATCTGCGGGTGGATGATGCTGAACGCTTGTTGCAATACGCCGATGCTGCACTCTATCAGGCAAAGGAGCTGGGGCGTAACCGTGTGGTACTGGCGCAGCTGGACATGATCCAGCCGCGATAAGCGCAGGCGTCAGAATATCCGTCGCTGCAGGCTGGCGCGATGCAGGATGGTGCTCGACAGTTCTTCGATCGATTTTGCCGTGGTATCCAGATAGGGAATGCCTTCCTTGCGGAAAATCGCCTCAACCTCGGCAGTTTCAAAGCGGCAGTTGTCCAGCGATGCATATTTGCTGTTTGGCTTGCGCTGGTTGCGGATTGCCGCCAGGCGATCCGGACCGATGGTCAGGCCAAACAGCTTGTGCCGGTAGGGGGCCAGCACTGCCGGCAGTTTCACTTCTCCCAGATCTTCCGGAATCAGTGGATAGTTGGCCGCCTTGATGCCGTATTGCAGCGCCATGTAAAGACAGGTGGGGGTTTTGCCGCTGCGCGATACGCCAACCAGGATGACGTCGGCGGCATCCAGATCTTTGGGCTTGATTCCGTCATCGTGTGCCAGCGCGAAATTGATGGCTTCAATGCGGGCATTGTATTCACCAAAGTTGTTGACGCTATGGGTTTTACCCATGGTATGCGAGGACTTGTGGTTCAGCTCCTGTTCCAGCGGAGAAATGAAGGCTTCAAAGAAGTCCAGACATAAGGCACAGTCCACTTTCAGGGCTCCGCGCAAGTCATCATCCACCAGCGTGCTGAAAACGATTGGGCGTTCGGCATCCTTTTTTGCTGCTGCACGCACCTGTTCATTTACTTGCAGCACTTTTTCCGGCGTATCGATAAATGGCAGTGTCACGCGTTTGAATTCCGGACCTTCAAATTGGGTCAGCAGGCTGTGCGCCAGCATTTCGGCGGTGATCCCGGTGCGATCGGATACTATAAATACAGTTCGGCGGTTCGGCATGAAAGGTTCCTTGCTGGTGCTATGTGAGCAATATCTGGCCATAAGCATAATGCAAGCAGCCGGTGCCGTGGGTTGTTACACGCCGGCGCGGGCGCAAAAAATCCGTTCAGCAACGGGTTTATGCTGCCAAAGCACTGGCAAAACCGGTAAAATCCGGCCTTTACGTTTTTATCCTTACAGGAATGTTTGAGATGGCAGACAATTACGTCATTTGGTTCGAAAAGCTGCGCATGACCGACGTAGAGCAGGTGGGCGGCAAAAACGCCTCGCTCGGCGAGATGATCAGCCAGCTGGCCAGTTCCGGCGTACGCGTTCCGGGCGGCTTTGCGACAACTGCGCAGGCTTACCGTGATTTCTTGCAGCACGAAGGTCTGGCGCAACGGATCGAAGACGCGCTTAAAACACTGAACATCGACGACGTGGCCACCCTGGCCAAAGTCGGCGCGCAGATTCGTCAGTGGATCGTCGATACCCCGTTCCCGGCCAAGCTCGAGCATGATGTGGCAGAAGCCTATGCCAGGATGGTGGCCGACTCTGGCACCGAAATCTCGGTTGCGGTGCGTTCCTCTGCCACTGCCGAAGACTTGCCGGATGCCTCGTTTGCCGGCCAGCAGGAAACCTTCCTCAACATTCACGGCCTGGATAACGTCAAGATCGCGATCAAACACGTGTTTGCCTCGCTCTACAACGACCGCGCCATTGCCTACCGCGTGCACAAGGGCTTCACTCACAGTGAAGTGGCGCTGTCCGCTGGCATCCAGCGCATGGTGCGTTCCGATTCTGGCGCCTCGGGCGTGATGTTCACCATTGATACCGAATCCGGCTTTGACGACGTAGTGTTCATCACCTCGTCGTATGGCCTGGGTGAAACCGTGGTGCAAGGTGCGGTCAACCCCGACGAATTCTACGTTCACAAGCCGACACTTGCCGCTGGCCGCCCGTCTGTGCTGCGCCGCAATCGTGGCTCGAAACTGATCAAGATGATTTTCACCGAGGCACGCGAAGCCGGCCGTTCGGTTAAAACCATCGACGTGCCGGTGCCGGATCGCAAGCTGTATTCGATCACCGACGCCGAAGTGGAAGAACTGGCCAAATACGCACTGATCATCGAGAAGCACTACCAGCGTCCGATGGACATCGAATGGGGCCGCGACGGTGTGGATGGCAAGTTGTACATCCTGCAAGCACGTCCGGAAACGGTTAAATCGCAAGAAAATCGCGTTGACACCCTGCGCCGTTATCGCCTCAACAGCAAATCGGAGATCATCGCCTCCGGTCGCGCCATCGGCCAGAAGATCGGCAAGGGCGTGGTGCGCATGATTACCGACATCGCGCAGATGGACCGCGTGAAAGAAGGCGACGTACTGGTTACCGACATGACCGACCCGGATTGGGAGCCGGTGATGAAACGTGCCGCAGCCATCGTCACCAACCGTGGTGGCCGTACCTGTCACGCTGCGATTATTGCGCGCGAGCTGGGTATCCCGGCGGTAGTGGGTTGTGGCGATGCAACCGACGCCTTGTCCGATGGCATGGAAGTGACTGTCTCCTGCGCTGAAGGCGACACCGGCAACATCTACAAGGGCCTGCTCGATGTCGAGATTATCGACCTGCAGCTGGACAAGATGCCGGAATCGCCGGTGAAACTGATGATGAACGTCGGTAACCCGGAACTGGCTTTCGACTTTGCTCATCTGCCTAACGAAGGTGTGGGTCTGGCGCGTCTGGAATTCATCATCAACCGCATGATCGGCATTCACCCGAAAGCCTTGCTGGCCTATCCGAACATTCCGGACGAAGTGAAGGACAAGATTGAAGACGCGATTGGCGGTTATGCCAGCCCGGTAGACTTCTATGTCGAACGTCTGGTGGAAGGCATTGCCACCATCGGCGCCGCGTTTGCGCCGAAAAAGGTGATAGTGCGCATGTCCGACTTCAAGTCGAACGAGTACTCCAACCTCGTCGGCGGCAGCCTGTTCGAGCCGCACGAAGAAAACCCGATGATCGGTTTCCGTGGCGCTTCGCGTTACATCAGCGAATCGTTCCGTGATTGCTTCGAGCTGGAATGCCGTGCGTTGCGCAAAGTGCGTGACACCATGGGCCTGACCAACGTCGAAGTGATGATCCCGTTTGTGCGCACGCTGGATGAAGCGCGCAAGGTGGTTGAGCTGCTGGCCGCCAATGGCCTGAAGCGTGGCGAGAATGGCCTGCGTCTGATCATGATGTGTGAAATCCCGTCAAACGCGATCCTGGCCGAGCAATTCCTCGAATACTTCGACGGCTTCTCGATTGGCTCGAACGACATGACCCAGCTGACGCTGGCGCTGGACCGCGACTCTGGCGGCCCGATCGCCAACCTGTTCGATGAACGCAACGAAGCCGTCAAGGCGCTGTTGTCGATGGCGATTCAGGCTTGCCGCAAGCAAGGCAAATACATCGGTATCTGTGGTCAGGGCCCGTCGGACCACCCGGATCTGGCCAAGTGGCTGGTGGAGCAGGGGATCGAAACCGTGTCGCTGAATCCGGACACTGTGGTTGAAACCTGGATCTACCTGGCGAAAGAGCTGGGTAAAAAATAAGCAGTCTGCAGTATTGGCATAGCCAAGCCCCGCTGGGGGCTGCTGTGCTTGTAATGGTCCGGTAACAGCGTCATGTTACCGGACTTTTTACTGTTAATCCGATCAAGCTCCAGCCAGAAATCAGACCCGTAGCAGGGACAAATCAACTTCACCCCGCCCCTCTTGTCGACAAGCCTTTTTTCTGTTCGGCCCGATGCAACACCTTGCCGACACGAATAGTGTCAATATCGCTAGGAAGACACTGATTTATTGACTGCGCGGGCGAATTGCTGCGTCGCGCGGTGCTCGAAAGCTCGCCTATCCTCATGATATGTCTCGCTTTCTGCGCGCCGGGCTCCTTGCACTTCATCCCGCTCGC
>JAUPTR010000226.1 GCA_030917985.1 Pseudomonadota bacterium
AGCGCAGGCTGACCGTGGGTCAGCCCAGACGCTTGGCGACAACCGACCAGTCAACCAGCTTCCAGAAACCTTCCAGGTAGTTCGGGCGGCTGTTACGGTAGTCGATGTAGTAGGCGTGTTCCCATACGTCGCAAGTCAGCAGCGCGGTGTCGGCAGTGGTCAGCGGGGTGCCGGCTGCGCCAGTGTTGACAATATCCAGGCCGCCATCAGCCTTTTTCACCAGCCAGGTCCAGCCCGAGCCGAAGTTGCCGGCGGCGCTGGTGTTGAAGGCTTTCTTGAATTCGTCGAACGAACCCCATTTAGCGTTGATGGCATCAGCCAGCGCGCCGGCCGGTGCGCGGTCTGCGCCTTGCGGGTTGGGTGCAAAAGTCAGCCAGTAGAAAGTGTGGTTCCACACTTGGGCGGCGTTGTTGTAAAGGCCACCAGCCGGAGCCGACTTGACGATTTCTTCCAGGGTACGGTTTTCGTTGTCGGTGCCCTTGATCAGGTTGTTCAGGTTGGTGATGTAAGTCTGGTGGTGTTTACCATAGTGGTATTCCAGGGTTTCTTTCGACAGGTAAGGTGCCAGCGCGTCGATGGCGTAGGGCAGTTCGGGCAGTTTGTGTTCCATTATTGATCTCCAGTGTGATTTGCTGCAGGACGGTAGCCGTAGGATTGGAATCAGGCGATTCCAGGGCAAACCGAGGTAATTTGCTTACGCTCATGTTTGCGATTGCCAACAGACCGGGTGCCCTGAGTTTAGCCAATTTTGATGCGCTGCGGCAATAGTTGACTAAAAAACTAATGTTTTACGCCAAGGCCTTGCAGGGCGCGATATAGCACGGCTTTTGTGCTATCTTGCCTTGCATAACCATTATCTCTGGCCGCCCGACTGATGAGCTTGCTTTCCCTGATCGCCGCGTTGCTGCTTGAACAGTTCAACCCCTTGCCGGTGCGCAATTCGCTGATGGCCTGGTATTCGCGCTATGCCAACATGCTGGAGCGCGAACTGAACGCCGGGCATTTTCGCCACGGTGTGCTGGCGTGGGTGATTGCTGCCGTGTTGCCTTGCTTGCTGGTGTGGGGCATTTATCACTTGTTGTATGCGCTGAGCCCGGTTTTCGCCTGGGCCTGGAATGTGCTGGTGCTGTATCTGATGATCGGCTTTCGCCATTTCAGCCATGCTTTCAGCGGTATTGCCGAGGCCTTGCAAGCCGGAGATCTGGTGCTGGCCCGCAAGCTGCTTGCAGACTGGACCTTGCAGAACACCGATGAAATGGAGAGCGAGGAAATCGCCAAGCTCGCGATCGAACAAGGCTTGATCGATTCCTACCGTTATGTGTTTGGCACCATTTTCTGGTTTCTGCTGCTGCCGGGCCCGACTGGCGCCGTGTTGTACCGTTTTGCCTCACGTCTGGCCGTGAAATGGGGAGAGCAGGCGCCCAATGACCGCGAGGCCTTTGGCCTGTTTGCCGCCCGCGCGTTAAAAGCCATGGATTGGGTGCCCATCCGGCTAACCTCGATCAGCTTTGCCGTGGTGGGGGATTTTGAAGACGCGGTGTATTGCTGGCGTTCGCAGGCACAAACCTGGATCAACTACGACTATGGTGTATTGCTGGCCAGCGGCGCCGGTGCCATCGGCATCCGGCTGGGTGAATCGCTGCATCAGGACAATACCGTCAAATATCGCCCGGAACTGGGCATTGGCGATGCCGCCGACGCTGACTATCTGGCCAGCGCCGTTGGTCTGGTGTGGCGCACCGTGGTGTTATGGCTGGTGCTGGCGCTGATGTTCAGTCTGACACATTGGGTTGGGGGCTGATCCGGTGCCCGCCTGTGCCAGGCACGCTCACTGGTAGTGAGTGTTCTTGCCTTTCACATCCTTGTAAAAAGCCTGAATTTCTGCAATGTCTTTTTCCATGTCTCCAGTTGGGTAAAACAGCGGGCCAAAGCCAGCCGCCTTGCGCTGATAGTCCATGTAAGCCAGCAGGATCGGTACCTGCGAACCCTGGGCGATGTGATAAAAGCCGGTTTTCCACTGTTGTACCTTGGAACGGGTGCCTTCCGGCGGAATCGTTACACACAGCTGTTGCGAGTTGTTGAACACATCGATCATCTGTTGCACCAGATTGTTGGATTTGCTGCGATCCACCGCAATGCCACCCAGCCAGCGCATGATCGGCCCCAACGGCCCGGCAAACAACGATGCCTTGCCCATCCAGTAAATCTTGGCGCGTAGCGCAAAACACACACCCAGCGTAATCGGAAAATCCCAGTTGCTGGTGTGGGGCACGGCAATCATCACAAATTTCGGAATCTTCGGAAATTCGCCTTCGATTTTCCAGCCGCGCAGCCGCAAGATGACGATGGACAGCCAGGCAAGGATTGGGCGGATGATCGGGGTATCGAAAATAGTGTAGTGCATGGCGCTCTTCTGCCTGATCAGGCGGATGGGTGGTAAACGCCAACTCTGCAAGCTGGCGCAGATCTGGCGGACATGCCTGGCTTGTCGCCCTCGGTGTGTTGCCGGCACGGACGGCGCTGCATGGTGGGCGCGACTATATCCGAATCAATGTATTGGGTAAACGGTTGTTTTGAATCACGACTTGGCAATCCGTGCCGGCGGCTGCGCCTGTTGTGCTCATCAAGCTGGTGCAGTGGCCAGCATGGATGCGCCGAATCGGCTACAATCGCCAGACAGCAGGGCGCACGACTCTGCGAGACAGGCTCCAGAACGAAACCCCATGAAAATTCTGATCAGTAACGATGATGGTTATTTTGCGCCCGGGCTGGCGGTGCTGGCGGATACGCTTGCGCGCATTGCCGAGGTAACCGTCGTTGCGCCGGAGCGAGATCGCAGCGGCGCCAGCAATTCACTCACGCTTGACCGGCCGCTGCAGTTGCGGCAAGCGGCCAATGGCTATTATTTTGTCAACGGCACCCCAACCGATTGTGTGCACCTGGCAGTAACTTCGTTGCTTGATTCGCCGCCGGATCTGGTGGTGTCTGGCATCAATCATGGCTCGAATATGGGCGACGATACCATCTATTCGGGCACCGTGGCGGCGGCTACGGAAGGCTTTCTGCTGGGAATTCCGGCGTTCGCCATCTCCTTGACCAGCAAACGTGGCGCGCATTATCAGACTGCGGCACAGGTTGCGCTTGATCTGGTGCTGCGTCATCAGTCGCAGCCATTTGCTGCCCCGATGTTGCTTAACGTTAATGTACCCGATATTCCCTACGCCGAACTGAGGGGTATTGAGATCACGCGTCTGGGGCGTCGTCATAAGGCCGAAGGCATGGTCAAGGCGGAAAACCCGCGGGGTGAGACTGTTTACTGGATCGGTGCGGCCGGCGCAGCGCAGGATGCCGGCCCCGGCACTGATTTTTACGCTACCGCAAGCGGAGCGGTTTCGCTTACGCCTTTACAGATCGACCTGACAGCCTATACTCAGACCGATTTGGTCAAGGATTGGCTCGCCCGATGAAAACCCAATTACACGGCATCGGCATGACTTCGCAGCGCACGCGCGAACGCATGGTGGATCGCCTGCGCAAGGAAGGCATCCGCGATGAGGTGGTGCTGGGTGTCATGGCGTCCATTCCGCGGCATATTTTTGTTGATGAAGCCCTGGCGCATCGTGCCTATGAAGATGGCTCATTGCCTCTGATGATGGGGCAGACCATTTCTCAACCCTATATTGTCGCCCGCATGAGCGAATTGCTGCGTACCGGCGGCAAGCTCGACAAGGTGCTGGAAGTCGGAACCGGTTGCGGCTACCAGACCACCATCCTTTCCAGACTGGCGCGCGAAGTCTATTCGATTGAGCGAATTGCTCCATTGCTAGACAAGGCGCGTCAGCATCTGCGTGAACTGCGCATCCTCAATGTACGCCTCAAGCATGGCGACGGGCATGTTGGGATTCCCGAGGCGGCTCCATTTGACGCCATCATGCTCACCGCCGCTGCAACCCACGTCCCGCAAGCCCTGCTACAGCAATTGACCATTGGTGGACGCATGGTTTTGCCACTTGGCATAAACGAACAATTCCTCTGGCTAATTGAACGTCATGCCGATGGCTTTGTCGAAACCAAGCTTGAGCCAGTGCGTTTTGTCCCCCTTGTTTCGGGTACCGCTTGACATAAGCGAAAACCCTGAATATTGTATCCACCACAATATAAATAAATGCTGAAATACCAGCATGAACAAAGGCTCGAAGTAGCCTTGTTGACAAGGGATGGAGACATTTTGCGGCGCCTTTGCCGCTCTCGTAATGTTGTTATGTGTATTGCGTTGTGCCTGCTGGTTGCGTGCTCGTATAAATCGAATCGTGCACCTGTTGTTGATGGTAACGGCAATACTAAAACGACAGCAAAAACCAAATCTCCCCCATTAAAAGAACCGGATTGGCGGCCGGCGAGTTATACCGTCAAAAAGGGCGACACGCTTTACAGCATTGCACTGGATCACGGCTTGGATTACCGGGAGCTGGCACAGTGGAATGGCTTGGCAGACCCAAACGTGATTCTGGCAGACCAGGTGTTGCGTTTGACCGAGCCGAAGCCTGCGGTAAATGCCGGTATGCCAGCGACTGCGCGGATTGCAGTGTTGCGTGCACCAAAAGCTGTACGTGCGCCGGCAGGCACTACACTTTCGCAGTTGGAGGTGATGGCCGAACCGAAAGAATTATTAGCAGACGCTAAAGTTAATCGGAGCTCTGCCGTTATAGCTGAAGCTAAAACGGCCACCAGAGCCGAACCGGAGCCTAAAGCCGGTGACGCAGAAACTGGCAGGCTAGCTAGTAACAAAATTACGTCGACGTCAACGTCAATTGATTCGGACGATGACGTGGATACGTGGCAATGGCCGGCTAGCGGCAAATTGCTGCAGGGTTTTGGAGACAACGGCGCCAAAGGCGTGGACGTCTCCGGGAAGCGCGGTCAGGCAGTTTATGCGGCCGCAGCCGGCAAGGTGGTTTACAGCGGGGCGGGGCTGAGAGGCTACGGCAGGCTGTTGATCATCAAACACAATAAAACATATTTGTCGGCTTATGCGCACAACCAACAACTGCTGGTCAAAGAAGGGGAGGTCGTGAAAAAAGGAGACAAAATCGCGGAGATGGGGGACAGCGACGCCGATCAGGTTAAGCTGCATTTCGAGATTCGCCGGTTCGGTAAACCGGTGGACCCGTTAAAATTTTTGCCGGCAGAAAAATCATGAATAAACAAATGACAATGGATGAGGAAGACGTAATCGAGGATGACGTCGTTGAGCCTGAGCTGAACGAAGAACAGGAAGCTGAGGAAGCGCAGGAAGAGGCGGAGGCCACGACCACTGGCGGCGAATTGCTGAGCGATGTTACGCAGATTTACTTGAATGACATCGGTCACAATGCGCTGCTGACGCCGGATCAGGAACGTGAGCTGGCACGTCGCGTGGTGTTGGGCGACTTCGAAGCCCGTCAAAAAATGATTGAGCACAACCTGCGTCTGGTTGTGAATATTGCCAAGCATTACATTAATCGCGGTATGGCGTTGCTGGATCTGATCGAAGAGGGGAATATCGGCCTGATGCACGCGCTGGAAAAGTTTGATCCTGAGCGTGGTTTCCGTTTCTCGACATACGCCACCTGGTGGATCCGTCAGAGCATCGAACGTGCGATCATGAATCAATCGCGCACCATTCGTCTGCCGGTGCATGTAATCAAGGAGTTGAACGTTTATCTGCGTGCCCAGCGCCACCTGGAAGCGCAAATGGGCCGCGAGCCAACTGCAGAAGACGTTGCACATCTGCTGGGCAAGTCCGTGGACGACGTTCGCCGCATTCTTAACCTGAACGAACGTATGGCATCGCTGGACGCGCCGCTGGATATTGATCCGATGTTGTCGATCGGTGAGTCGATTCCGGATGAGCAGCAGGAAGGCCCGGAAGCGGTATTTCACAACGCTGAAGTTGAGCGTTACGTGCGTGAATGGCTGGGACAGCTCAATGACAAACAGCGTATGGTGATCGAGCGCCGTTATGGTCTGAATGGTTACGATGTCTGTACCCTGGAAGATTTGGCCGAGAGCCTGTCTCTGACTCGCGAGCGTGTGCGCCAGATTCAGATTGAGGCACTGGAAGGTCTGCGTCGTTTGTTGCGCCGTCGTGGGGTGACCAAAGAATTCCTGTTGTAATTGCAGTTGATCGGGGTTAAGTGATCGTAAAAAAATGCGCCGATTCAGGCGTATTTTTTTGCCTGCCAGTTTGGCGCTTCGTGCGTCTTTGTTTTTGTTTCATTCTTGCTTTTTGCTGCTTGTATGGCTCGGCGTGTGCTGTCTGGTTTTACCTGAGGCGCAGTAGTTTCACTTGTTGCTGCAATTGTCTCTGCTCATATTGTTGCGGTAATGGGTGATAACGTAACTGTAAATATAACTGCGTGATGGCAGCAATTTCCGCCTGCTGTTGTGGCCAGTATGCCATCGCACGCCGGGCAAAATCGCTGGGGGTTTCTGCCGGGTGACGAGGCAGCCCTTGGCGTGCCAGTTTCTGGCAGAAATATTGATAGCTGGCATTCACTGGATCTGGCTTGGGTTGGCGATGGCGCCACCAGAGCCAGGCGAGCGACGGCAGCAGCGCCAGCAGCAGGCCGCCGCCAAGCAGGCTGGCCATGCGCAGACTGGCGAGCTCGTCAATGCCGAGATTTTTCAGCAGCGAATTCTGGCGCAGACTGTCGTAGCCGAGAAACTGCTGGTTCCAGCGGTTCTGTACCGCATCCCAACCCAAGCGTAGCGCGCGCAACAGTTGCGGCTGGCCGCGAATCGCCAGCGGCAGGCTGTCGCTAATCGGCAACGCCGAGGCCAGATCTTGTTGCACCCGCGCTGGCGCCACTGCTGCGGTGGGGTCAACCCGTTGCCAACCGGCATTGCCGAGCCAGACCTCAGCCCAGGCGTGGGCGTCGCTCTGGCGCACGATCAGATAGCCTCCGACCGGATTCAGCTCGCCGCCCATATAGCCGGTGACGACGCGTGCTGGCACGCCAGCCGCACGCATCAAAAATACGAAGCTGCTGGCGTAATGTTCGCAAAAGCCGCGGCGGCTATTAAACAGAAAATCATCGACCGAATCGGAGCCCAGTAGCGGTGGCTGCAAGGTGTAAAAAAACTGCTGCCGGTTGAAATAACGCAGCGCGTGATCTACCACCTCGCCGGGGGTGCGGCTATTGGTGCGCCATTGCTGTGCCAGTTGCCGCGCGCGCGGGTTATAGCCGGACGGCAGACGCAATGCCTGTTGCAGGTCGAATTCACTTTCGGGCAACTGGTATTTGCGCCAGGACTTGAGCGGATAACGTTTCAGCTCGTGTTGCGGCAGATCCGCCTGTAACACGTAATCGCGGTCGACACTGCTATTCGGCGGTAACTCGGCCAGTGCTTCCAGCGCAAAAATCCAGCGGCGGTCGTGAGCCTCCTGTGTCAGCGTGTAGCTGACGACATCGCTGCCGCTTACCGGCTCGATCGGTGGGCTGGGCAGGCGGCCGGGGTGCCAGCTGCGGCCATCGAACCGCGTCAGCACCGGGCCGCGCCAGTAGAGGCTGGTTTTCGGCGGCGGCGGCCCATGGAACTGCACCCGGAATGCGACGTCGGCCGACTGGCTGAGCGCGGCGATATTGCCCGGCGACATGCTGTCGCCCAAGCCGGTTTTGCCCTGGCTGGCATCTTGCGGCAGCCGCCACAGCGGGCCTTCGATACGCGGAAACAATACGAACAGCAACGCTGCCAGTGGCAGTGCCTGCAGCAACAGCCGCCCTGCTTGTTTGCCTTGTTCGCGCCAGGGCAGCGCGGTGTTGCGTTGCAGGCTCATCAATGCGGTCGTGGTCAGCCACAGTTGTGGCAATAGCCACAGCGCTTGCGGCAAGCTCTGGCTGAAAATGAAATGCACCAGCGCCAGAAAATAATCCAGATACAGCAGCAGCGTGGCATCGCGCCGATTGCGGGTTTCCGCCAGCTTGAGTGCGGCGAGTGTGACTACCAGACTGGAGCCGGCAGTTTGCCCCCATAACGAGCGATAACTGGCAAAAATGCCGATACAGGCCA
>JAUPTR010000227.1 GCA_030917985.1 Pseudomonadota bacterium
CGGCGACGGCCTGATAGACCCCTTCCTTGCCGGCAAAATGATACGGAATCGCCGCCTGATTAACCCCGGCCACCTCGGCCAGCTGGCGCGTGGTCACCGCATCAAAGCCATCACGGCCAAACAGTTCGATACCCGCTTCGATCAGCCGCTTGCGGGTTTCTTCGGCACGGGTATCAATTGGCATGGCTCACACCTGCGTCTGCGTCACGGCACGGCGGAAACGCTGCAAGGCCAGCGCAAAAAACACCGCGCCGATGGCAATGATCGCCAGCAAATCCGGCCACACTGTTTCCAGGCCGGCACCCCGATACAGCGTGCCCTGCGCCAGCCGCACAAAATAGGTGGTCGGTGCGACCAGCATGATGTCCTGCACGAACAGCGGCATGCTTTCGCGCGGCGTGACACCGCCGGAAAGCATTTGCAGCGGGATGATGGTGAGCATGAACAACAGGCCGAACTGCGGCATGGAACGCGCCAGCGTGCCAAGGAAAATGCCGATCGACGCGGCGGAAAACAGATACAGCGCTGCCCCGCCGAGAAACAGCGGCACCGAGCCGGCAATCGGCACCTGCAGCAATCCCTGCACCACACCCAGCAGCGACAAGGTGGTGCCCGCCAGCACAATCAGGCCATTCGCCCAGATTTTTGCCAGCATGATTTCAAACGGCGCCAGCGGCATTGCCAGCAGATGCTCCAGCGTGCCGTGTTCGCGTTCGCGGATAAACGCGGCGCCCACCAGAATCACTGTCAGCATGGTGACGATATTGATCACCTCCATCACGCCGCCAAACCAGTAGCCGATCAGGTTCGGGTTATAACGCACCCGTGTTGCCAGGCGGATCGGCGCATCACCCGATTCGCGCTTGCCGGTCAGGTATTCGTTGAGTTCGGCAACAAAAATCGAGCGGATATAACCGGCACCGATAAACGACTGGCTCATGCTGGTGGCGTCGATATTCAGCTGGATCGTTGGCCGGTGGCCGGCATTCAGGTCTTGCTGAAAATTGGCCGGAATCACAATCGCAAACGTGACTTGACCATGATCGAGCATACGATCCATCTGCGGCAATTCAATGTGTTGCGCCGGCTTGAAATAAGGTTTGGTCAATGCGCCGATCAACCGCTGCGACAAGGGCGAACGATCTTCATCGACCACCGCCACCGGTGCATTGTGCAACTCCTGGCTCACACCCTTGGCGGCCGCATAAATCGCACCGGTAAATGCCCAGACAATCAGCACCAGCAGCACTTTGTCGGCCCACAGGCTGCGCAGCTCCTTGAGACCGAGGCGATAGATATTGTCCAGCGAGCGGCGCATTTCAGCCCTCCTGCTTGGGCAGGCGCGCCACTGCCGCCGCAGTCAGCAGCGGAATGAACAGCAGCAGCGCCAGAAACTGTGGCAGCAGATCGGCAAAACCCAGCGCCTTGGTGAATATGCCGCGGCTCAGCACCAGATAATACGAAGCGGGAAATGCCTGGCCGATCCAGTAGGCACCGTGTTCCAGCGAGCCGACCGGGGTGGTCAGGCCGGAGAACTGGATGGTTGGCAACATGGTCAGCAATGCGGTGCCGAACAAGGCGGCAATCTGCGTGCGGACGAAGGTAGAGGTGAGCAGGCCGATACCGGTGGTGACGGTGACATACAGCAAGGTGCCGCAACTCAGCGCCAGCATGCTGCCTTTCACCGGCACATCAAACACGAACACCGCCTGCAACAGCAGCAACAGAAAACTGAACATCGCCACTGCCACATACGGCAGCTGCTTGCCGAGCAGGAATTCCAGCCGCGTGACCGGCGTGACATAGAGATTGGTGATCGAGCCCAGCTCTTTCTCCCGCACCACGCCCAGCGCCATCAAAATCGCCGGGATGAAAATCAGCAGCATCGGAATCACCGCCGGCACCATCGCATAAATACTGCGGAAATCCTGGTTGTAGCGATAACGCGAGGCGATATCGGTTGGCAGCAACTGTGGCCGATCGCCGGTAACTTCGGTCACAAGGTCGGAGATGTATTGCAGGTGCAGGCCCTGCATGTAGCCACGTGCCGTTTCACCGCGAAATGGCAACGCGCCATCCACCCAGGCAGCAATTTCCGGATGGCGGCCGAGCCGCAGATCACGCCCGTAACCGGGCGGAATCTCCAGCGCCAGCGACAACTCGCCGCTGGCCATGCGCCGCTCCAGCTCGGCGCTATCAAGCAATGCCGGCTGCTGCGAGAAATAACGCGAACCGGCAATGTTCTGGATATAGTCGCGCGATTCCGGCGACTGGTCGCGGTCGAGCACGGCAAAACGCAGGTCTTCCACATCCATCGAAATGCCAAAACCCAGCACAAACATCAGCAACACCGAGCCGATCAAGGCAAATGCCAGCCGGATCGGATCACGCATCAGCTCCAGCGATTCGCGCCAGGTTATGCCCAGCAGGCGGCTGAGGCTGAATGCCGGTGCCTTGGCATGTGAGGTGTTGCGCACCACCGGGGCGGGCTCGGCAACCGTTTCGCTGCGTGGCACATCAGCAGCCTGCTCCAGATAGCGGATGAAGGCGGCCTCCAGCGTATCGGCACCACTGGCCTGGCGCAGCGCAGCCGGCGTATCGCTGGCCAGCACGCGGCCGGCATGCATCAGCGAAATACGGTCACAACGCTCGGCCTCGTTCATGAAATGGGTGGAAATGAAAATGGTCACACCCTGCTCGCGTGACAGCTCGATCAGCAGAGCCCAGAACTGGTCGCGCGCCACCGGATCAACGCCGGATGTCGGCTCGTCCAGAATCAGCAACTTCGGCTCGTGCACCACCGCCACCGCCAGCGACAAACGCTGGCGTATCCCCAGCGGCAGGCCGGCAGCCGGCATATCGGCATACGGCTCCAGGCCAAAACGCTGACACAATTCGCGAATACGCGGCGCAATGCGCGCTGCCGGCAAATGGAACAGCCGGGCGTGCAAATCCAGGTTCTGCAGCACACTCAGCTCGCCGTACAGCGAAAAGCCCTGCGACATATACCCCACCTGGCGGCGGGTTTCGATATTGCCCGCATCCACCACCTGGCCAAACAGGCGGGCACTGCCGGAGGTGGGCGGCAGCAGGCCGGTGAGCATTTTCATGGTGGTGGTTTTGCCGCAGCCATTGGAGCCGAGAAAACCGAAAATCTCGCCCTTGCCGATGCTGAAGCTGACATTATCCACCGCAGTGAAATCGCCAAAACGCTGCGTCAGCCCCTCGGCATCAATCGCCCAGCCATTGCCATCGGCCGCGCGCGGCGGAATCACCAGCGCCTGGTGCTCACGCCGCCGCTGCTCCGGCAACAGCTGGATAAACGCCTGCTCCAGCGTGGTGCTGCCACTGGCCGCCTTGAGTTCGGCCGCCGTGCCAGTGCCAACAATCCGGCCCGCATCCATTGCCACCAGCCAGTCAAACCGCTCGGCTTCTTCCATATAAGCGGTGGCCACCAGCACGCTCATTCCCGGCCGGCGTGCGCGGATGTTGTCGATCAGCTCCCAGAACTGGCGTCGTGACAGTGGATCAACGCCGGTGGTCGGCTCATCCAGAATCAGCAGGTCGGGGTCATGCACCAGCGCACAACACAGGCCCAGCTTTTGTTTCATGCCGCCCGACAATTTGGCGGCAGGCCGGTCGCGAAACGGCAGCAATCCGGTGGCGGCCAGCAGCTCATCGATGCGACTGGCGCGCTCGGCGCGGCCCTGGCCAAACAGGCGGCCAAAAGCATCGACGTTTTCCGCCACCGACAAGGTGGGATAGAGATTTTTGCCCAGCCCCTGCGGCATATAGGCAATACGCGGCTGCACCTGCGAGCGGAAACGCCGGCTGGCCAGATCGCCGCCAAACACCTCCACCGTGCCACTCTGGATTTTGCGCGCCCCGGCCACCAGCGCCAGCAACGACGACTTGCCAACACCGTCCGGGCCGATCAGGCCGACCATGCGCCCAGCCGGCAGCGCGATATTGATATCCTGCAGCGCGCTCACCGCGCCGTAACGCAGGGTTACTGCGGCAAGCCGGGCAATGGCGGGCGGCATATCGGACATGGTTTATTGCACAGTCAGATTGGCCGGCCAGATGGCATCCGGCGCGGTCATCACATACGCCATGCCGGGCATGCCGGGTTTGGCCAGATCGGTGTGGCTGGCCAGCCATTGAGCATCGACCCTGACCTTGATACGAAACATCAGCTTTTCGCGCTCGTTGCGGGTTTCGACTTCTTTCGGCGTAAATTGCGAATGCGGCGCCACAAACACCACCCGCGCCGGCAGCACCTGGCCGGGCAAGGCATCCAGCACCATGCGTGCGGCACTGCCTACAGTCAGTTTGCCGGCCTCGGCGGTGGGCAGATAAATCGACATATGGATGTCGCTCATCTCATGCAGCGTGAGAATCTTGCCGCCGCCAGCCAGCACTTCGCCCGGCTCGGCCAGGCGATACAACACCCGGCCGCTGATCGGCGCCTTGATGCTGGTGTCGTCCAGCGTCACCCGCAATACATCGACGCGCGCGACGGCAGCGGCGATTGCCGCCCCGGCTTCGGCCACCTTGCTGCGGGCCGCTTCCACTCCGGCCTGTGCCCTTTGCAGCGCGCTCACATCCTGATCCAGTCGATCACCGCTGATGTAGCCCTGCTTCACCAGTTGCCGGGTACGGTTCAGGGTCACTTCCGCCAGGCGTTGTTGTGCAACTGCGCTGTTCAGGCCGGCGCGGCTTTCCTGCAAGGCGGCGCGCACTTGCCGGGTCTGCGCATCGGCGGCACGCAGCTGCGCGCGCAAATCATCGGCATCCAGCTCGGCCACCACCTGCCCGGCCGCCACGTTATCGCCCTCGTGCGCCAGCACCTTGGCCAAACGCCCGGCCACCTTGGTGGCCACATCCACCTCGATTGCTTCCAGCCGGCCATTACCGGCGGCAATGCCGGCGGGCAGGCCGGGGCGCTGATTGTAGTGATACAGCAGAAACAGTGCGCCACCCAGTAACAGCAGCACCACAAAAGAGACACGGCGAACAGCGGCAGACGACATGACGAACTCCCGGCAGGGGCATTGGCAAACGCATTGCCCCGATTATAAGCCGAATTTCATTCATTTGAATGAAACTATCGTTTCAAGCCGGCACAGCCGATGCTGCAAAGCGGCACATGCGGCTGAAAAACCGCCGGCACTGGTCTATTCTTGAGAAGCACTTTTCGCACCCTCCTCCGGATACATCACCATGAGCACACAGGTTCTGATTGTTGACGACAGCAAGGTATCCCGCATGCTGATCAAGGCCATGATGGCTGCGCATCACCCCGACTGGCTGTTTGCCGAAGCCGACAGCGGCGACAAGGCGCTGCTATGGCTGGCCGGCAATCACGTTGATCTGGTCACCATGGACGTCAACATGCCGGGCATGAGCGGCCTGGATGCCGCCGAGCAGATCAAGGCGCGGCATGCCGGCGCCTTTATTGCCATGATGACCGCCAATGTGCAGAGCAGCACCCGCCAGCGTGCCGAGCAGATCGGCGTGCATTTTTTCGGCAAACCGATCACCGAAGACATCATCGCCCAGATCGTCAAGCGCTTCGAGGATGAACATGCATAATCTCAGCGAGCTGCAACAGGACGCCCTGCTGGAAATCTTCAACGTCAGCATTGGCCGCGCCGCCTCGGCAATGAGCGACATGGTCAGCGAAACCATCAACATGAGCGTGCCGGCGATGCAGTTTCTCACCCGCAAGGAGGCCGGCGACATTCTCGACCTGAAGGGCCGGCGCCGCATCTGCAGCGTGGCGCAAGGTTTTGCCGGGAGTTTTTCGGGTGAGGCGGTGCTGATGTTTCCGGAAGAAAACAGCCTGGAAATCGTGCGCATGATGCTTGGCTCGACCATTCCGCTGGCGCATCTGACCGAACTGGAACAGGACGCCCTCAACGAAGTCGGCAACATCATCCTCAACAGTTGCATTTCGGCCTTTGCCGACATTTTTCATGAACAGTTCGACACCACCCTGCCGGAAGTGCGCGTGGGCAGCGGCATGGAAGCGGTTGGCGTCAATGCCGAGCGGCAGCAGGACGGGGTATTGTTCCTGCACATCCAGTTCGGATTCCAGCGCCGCCATATCGAAGGTTATGTTGTGTTCCTGATGGACATGCCTGCCTTTGCCAACCTGCGCACCGGCATAGACCGCTTTCTCGGGCTGATTCCGGGCAATCCGGGCTGAACCGCAGGCAGGGCAAATCGCGTTGGAAACACTCAGCTCGCCGATCTTTCTGCAGATCATCAATGCCCTCAACATCGGGGTGATGGTGTTCGACCAGCAGCAGCAATTAAAGGTATGGAATCACTGGCTGGAAAAACACGCCGAGCTGCCGGCCAGCCTGGTGTGCGGCAAGCATTTTGCCCAACTGTTTCCCGATTTGCGCGGCAGCCGGGTAGAAAGCGCCATCAACGGCGCATTGCGCCAGGGCCATCCGGCGTTTTTGTCGCAATCACTCAACAAGTCACCGTTTGACCTCTACAGCAAATCGGCCAGCAATGGCTCGGTGAGCCGCATCCAGCAGTGCATCAACGTGGTGCCGATCAGCGGCGACAACGGAGAACGTTATGCCATGCTGCAGGTGAGCGATGTCACCGCCGCAGTCCAGCGGGAAATGGCGCTGCGCCGGCAGACCGAAGAGCTGACCCAGTCGTCTTATCAGGACAACCTGACCGGTGTCGCCAACC
>JAUPTR010000228.1 GCA_030917985.1 Pseudomonadota bacterium
GTTGATGCCGCGAATGACATACGACACATCGGCCTGCTGGCCGCGTGCCACATACAGTCCCGGCACCCATTGCAGGATTTCATCAAGGCTGGATGCACCATTGCGGGCGATATCGTCGGCTGTGATCACGCTGGCCACCGCCGGCGCCCGGCTCAGCAACTGGCGTTGCTGATGGTGGGTTGCTCACCAAAGGCCTGCACCAGGTCGTTATCAACCGTGACTTCGGCCAGTGCGACATGTGGCAGTAATAACAGCATGCCTGTAAAACGGGGATTCATGATGAAGATGAATATGGTAAGTAGAGGTTCTGCTCTATTTCTAGTGCCATTTGCGGCAACTATCCAGTGCGTTTTCCTATTGCCTGCAGTCGTCGCTGCTCACGCTGAACTGTTCGCCGGTGCTGAAAAATGCCCCGCCGGCCTGATAGTGAATGGTGCGTTTCCCGGCTGGAGTGTCTTGCCAGTGGCCATTACCAAACACCTCCGGCAGCGCCCA
This sequence comes from Pseudomonadota bacterium, assembly GCA_030917985.1. Lineage (GTDB taxonomy): Bacteria > Pseudomonadota > Gammaproteobacteria > Burkholderiales > SCOH01 > CALMFQ01. Next base: position 496 of record JAUPTR010000228.1, read on the forward strand.
GGCGGCCACCACTTCGGCCAGAAAAAGGTCATAACGCTGTTGCACCTGCGGTTCGTCGAGAATGCGGCATTCGAGCCAGGCGATGCAGCCATCCAGCAGCGGCGCGCTGATCTGGCTGGCGGCGTGGGTGAGCAGATTCAGCTCGGCAAACTTGTCGTGTTCGCGGCCGCTGATCGAGCCCGCGGCCAAGGTCTGGCTGGCAAAGCTGCGGCACGGGATGTTCAGCGCAAACTCGCCACTGGCTTCTATCAGCTCGCGGGTCAGCGTGTTGCGGTCGATGACTACCGCCACTTTGGGCGGATCAAAATCCAGCGGCATGACCCAGGATGCGGCCATCACATTGCGCTGGCCGCTGGCCGCACTGGAGACCAGCGTGACCGGGCCGTGGTTGAGCAGGCGATAGGCCTTGGCCAGCGCTACGGGCTGTTTGTTTGACGACATGTTGGCTCTCCGGATCTGCGTAGCCGCGATTGTAACCGCCCGTCGTCAATCATCGTCACGGTGTTCACGGCGCCGCTCGCGTTTTTGGCTTTGCTCGCCATTGCCATCACCCAGCGGCCCGCGAATATCGTGTTCATCGGCATTGCGGTGGCATTCCACGCAGTTGTCGAACTTGCGGATGCCTTCCTCGATATGCTCGCGGCGGATGTTATTGGGCGTGTGCTCGTGGCAGCCGTAGCAGGTGTAGCGGCTGTAGTCGTTGCGCACGTGGCAGGTCAAACATTCGGCGTTGTGGTCGCGGTCGAGTTCAAAATAGCGATCATGCTCGAAGGTAGCCGGGGTCCATTTCTCCTGGCTGTGGCATTGCGAGCAATTGCCGCTGATCTGTTTGTGCAACGCATCTTTCGGCGACTCATGACATCCCTGGCACTGTTCACGGGTGGCCGTTTGCAGCAAAGCGTGCTTGAAGTGCCCCTGCTGGCGATAACGCTTCACCCCGGCATGGTCGCTGTGGCAGGCGATGCAGTCCTGGCTTTGCAATTTTTGATGGAACGGCGTTTTGCTCAGCGGTTTGACGACAGGCTTGCCCTTGGTGTTGAGCACACCGATGTCATCCGGCTTGTGGCAGCTGATGCAGCGCTCGGCGCTGGTGCCCTGCAGCGGCGCATGGCAGGCAAAACAGTCGCTTTCCAGTTGCTGGTGGCCGGGGATCAGCTTGCCGGGGCTGACAGTGAGGTTGGGAAACACAAATACCAGCACGGTCAGCACAATCAGGTTGACCGCCAATACCAGCTTTACAATCGGTTTCATACCCAGCCCCAGAACAAAAAGATGCTGACGATATGCCCCAGCGTCAACACTGCAAACACGATGAAAATCGGGATATGTACCTTGCGCCACTGCGCCATTGCGCCGAGCGTCACTGAATCCCAGTACACCGCCTGTTCCACTTCCGATTTCGACAGGCCGCGCAGCTGGTAAGACTCACGCTGGCTCTGCACATGGCTGCGTGAGCGTTCCAGCAAAATCTTGCCGACCATGCCGCTGACGACATTGACGCTCATGGCGATGGTCGCCAGCCACGGCAGGATGGTGTTGAAATGCACGCCGGCGTGGATCAACACCAGCAACGATCCCAGCCAGGCACCAAATTCATGCCAGTTGAGCAGGCTGCGGGTGTTGCCGGCGCTGATGTATTTACGCTTGCGCAGCGAATAGGTGAGCGAGGCGATGATCAGCAGAATGCCGGGAATACCCAGATAACGCCCGACCCACACCAGATTCAAACGGTGCAGCAGAAAGTCGCCGGCCAGCGTGGCGGCAGCCAGCAGGCCGAGGGTGAGGGCGAAGGGCAATATTTGTTGCCGCCAGAGAGTGCTCATGCTCAGGCCTCCAGCGTCAGGCTGGTTTTAGGGGTGCAGACACACAACAGGCAATTGCCCGGTTCCGGATCAAAATCCGGTGTCTGCCGATATGTCACTTCGCCGCTGCGTATGGTTGTCTGGCAACTGCCGCAGCCACCGGCACGGCAGCCGGAATCGACGACGATGCCGTTGGCCTCGGCAAAATCCAGCAGGCTGCCGGCCGATGCCTGCCAGGCCAGCTGTTTGCCGGAACGGGCGAAGTTGATGAGGATTGCCTCGCCCGTGGCGACGGATTCCGCCGCTGCTGTTTCCGGCTGTGCCACGCCACGGCGTTTGATCGATGCCGGGCCAAATGCCTCGTAATGGATCTGGCTGTCACTCACGCCCCAATCCTCCAGCGCGGCCACCATACTCTGCATCATCGGGCCGGGGCCGCAGATGTAGTAATGGAAGGGCTTTAGCGGCAACAACAGGCGTAACAACTGGATATCCACCCGGCCCTGATGCTGAAAATCCCGCCCCGGCTGATCGCCCGGCAATGGATTGCTGAAACACAGCTGCAGATGGAACTGCGGATGTTGCGCCGCCAGTTGCCGCAGTTGCGGTGCCATCACCAGTTCCTGGCTGTTGCGCACGCCGTAGAACAGCCACACCTCGCGCTGCGGCTGCTGCGCCAGCAGCCAGTAAAGCATGCTCAGCATTGGTGTGATGCCAATGCCGCCGCCGATCAACACCACCGGCGCATGGCCTTGATCGATATGGAAATGCCCGGATGGCGCGCGCACCTGCAGCTTGCTGCCGACGGCCACCTGGTCGTGAAAATAGCTTGAGCCCAGGCCCGGCGGCAGGCTGGAGTCGGGCGGCGCCGGCACACGTTTGATCGACACCCGGTAATGGTCGGCGTGTGGTGCATCCGACAGCGAATAACAGCGCACGATTGGATTGCTGTTGTCGCGCGGCAGCTGAAAAGTCAGAAACTGCCCCGGCAGAAATGGCGGTAGCGGCTTGCCGTCTTCTGGCACCAGATAAAACGAACACACGGATTGCAAGCCATCCTCGAATTCCTTACGTTCAACGCGGAAGCTGCGGTAGCCATTCCAGGCGGCGCTGCTGCCAGGCGTGGCCATGGGCTGCGCCGGCGAGGGCGGCAGTGTCTGATCGCGGGTGTGCCAGCGCAGCTGGCGATATTCCTGCCAATGGCGCCAGAAGCTGATGCTCAGCCACAGCGCCAGCTGCAGGCAAACGGCAGCGGCAATCCACAAGGACAAGGAAAGCACAGTCATCGTTCTGACCTTTTTGATGGTCGGCCATAAAGGGGGAGGCCGGGTTGCCCTGGCTAGCTGATATCGAACGAGGGGGTTCATTCAGTCTAGCAGCCTGTCGGATTTGAGTGATCGTCACGAGACGAGTGGGAAAACGAGACCAGATTTGCCCGTTTTTGAGGCGCATAGCGGGGCTATGCAACGAGAAAACGGGGAAAAGTGGGCCGTTTCTCCTACTGGCGCAGTAGATCAGCCTCAAGTCCGACAGGCTGCTAGCCACATCCGGATGGCCCGGGGGCATGGCGGGCTTGATCCGGATCAAATAAAACCGGGCTGGCAATGGGTAACCCGACCCGTTGCCAACTTTGCCTGCAATGGCTTAAGGCGGCCTTAACAAGGGCAGCGCCAGGCTGGATGGTTGATCAGGGTCAAGTTGTGGTGAATTGGCCCGGATTGGCAAAACGCCTGTGCAGGCCTGTTTTTGTTAAATATTTCATGGGTTTGTAAAAGTGTGTGCGGCGTTTTGCTGCGTGCTTGCGACAATTTGCCGCATCCCCTGCCGGCGGGCGGACTTTTATCATCTGCGCGTTATGTAAAGCCTTGGAAAAACCATCATGATTTGCCGTCGCGCGCCGCTGTTTATCGCCGTTATCTCCTGTTATCCCTTGTTCACCCATGCTGCTGAGGGTGTTGATCTCGATCCGCTGGTGGTGACTGCCACCCGCATGTCCGAGCCGCTGACCTCGGTGGAATCGGCCAAAAGCCCGCGCCAGCCGGTGCCGGCACATGATGGCGCCGATTACCTGAAAACCGTTCCCGGCTTTTCGGTGATCCGCAAGGGCGGCACTGATGGTGATCCGGTGCTGCGCGGCATGGCCGGCTCACGCCTGAATATCCTGCTGGATGGCGAGCAGATTCTTGGCGGCTGTGGCGGCCGCATGGATCCGCCGACCGCGTATGTATTCCCCGAAGCCTACGACCGCATCACCGTGATCAAGGGCCCGCAAACCGTATCACACGGGCCGGGCAACTCGGCCGGCACGGTGATGTTCGAACGTGAACAGAAGCGCTTCAGCCAGCCGGGCTGGAGCCTTTATGGCAGCCTGCTGGGCGGCAGCTTTGGCCGTAACGACGAAGTGATTGATGCGCGTGTTGGCAATCAGCTGCTGGATGGCCGGATTGCCGCCACCCGCAGTGATATGAACGATTACAAGGATGGCAGCGGCAACAGTATTCATTCGGCCTACACCCGCTGGAGCACCAACGCCGTGCTGGGCTGGAACGTGAATACCAGCACCCGTCTGGAGCTGAGCGGCGCCAAGAGTGACGGCGAGGCTGCATATGCTGACCGGGCGATGGATGGCAGCAAATTCGAGCGCGACAACATTGGCCTGAAACTGGATATGCGCAAGCCCATGGCCAATGTCGAAAGGGTTGAGGCGCAGTTGTTCCACAACTACATCGACCATGTGATGGACAACTATACGCTGCGTGACACCACGGGCATGGCCATGGCCATGAACCCGGATCGCCTGACTACCGGCGGCCGTTTTGCGCTGACCCTGGCGCCGGCAAAGCAAACCGAGCTGAAGCTGGGCCTGGATCAGCAATCCAATATCCACACCAACCGTTCGGGCACCCCCGCCATCCCGGTGGGCAGCAAGCCACGGGTGGAAGATGCCAACTTTGACCAGCTGGGCCTGTTTGGCGAGCTGACACAATACCTTTCGCCCGCCAGCCGTGTGATTGCCGGCCTGCGTGCCGACCGCTGGGATGCCCAGGACAAGCGTGCCAGCGTTAGCGTGGGCTCGGGCATGATGGCGGCCAGCGTGGCCAACCCCACTGCCGGTGAGCAGCGCAGCGACACCTTGCCGAGTGGCTTTGCCCGTTACGAGCAGGATGTCAGCAACGGCCAGGTTACCCTGTTTGGCGGCCTGGGCCATGTGCAGCGCTTTCCGGATTACTGGGAGCTGATCAACAAGGAAGCCACCGACTCGCTGAGTGCGTTTAACACCAAACCGGAAAAAACCACCCAGATCGATGCCGGCCTCACCGGGCAGTGGCAGGGCAACCGCGTGGGCCTGTCGGCATTTGCCAGCCGCGTCAGCGATTTCATCCTGATCCAGTCCAACTACGTCAAGCCAGCCATGATGGGCAGCCGCAAGGCGACGGTGACCCGTAACGTTGATGCCTCAACCTGGGGTTTTGAAGCCAATGCCGGCCGCAGCCTGATGCGTGACCTGAATCTGGATGCAACCCTGGCCTATGTACGCGGCGAAAACCGCAGCGATGACCTGCCGCTGGCACAGTTGCCACCGCTGGAAGCGCGCCTGGCGCTGAATTACGACAACAAGCAATGGTCGGTGGGCGGTTTGTGGCGCATGGTGGCGGCGCAGGATCGTGTGGCTGAAAACCAGGGCAATATCGCCGGTCAGGATATCGGCACCAGCGCCGGCTTTGGCGTGTTGTCGCTCAACGGCGGCTGGAAGGCCAGCAAATCGCTGCAGCTCACTGCCGGCATCGACAACCTGTTCGACAAGACCTACGCCGAACACATCAGCCGCAACGCTGCTGCCATTCCCGGTTATGCGGTGCAGACCACGCGGGTGAACGAGCCGGGCCGCAATCTGTGGGCCAAACTGACACTGGCACTCGATTAATCCGCATATTCCCGGCAGCAGGGCTGCAGGCCGCTCTGGTATTGGCTTGCAGCCCAGGCTGCAAGCCAGTGTGGATGCGCCTTGCAGGTTGCTATTCAGATGGTGATACGTGCAGCAAGGCGGCACGTGCGTTGTCGGCACCGACGTGGTGGCTGTAGATTTGCAGCAGTGTGCCGTCATCGCGCATCCCCTGCAGCAGTGTGCGCCAGCCATCAATCTGCGCAGCAGAAAACAGCTTGCGCGATACGATCACACCCACCTTAAGCGTTGGCTCATTGCTGGCCAGATCCATAATCTGGATAGTGTTGGGTTGCAAGCGGGGGAGATAATACTGGTAGATCATCGGATGCGTGATGGCTGCCTGAATCCGGCCTAATTGCAGCCATTCGAACAACTGATCCATGTCCCGCGCTTCAACCACATAACCTTGTTGACGCAGGGTGTCGACCGCCGAGTCGTAGGGTTCGCCATGTTTGAACGAGCGCACGATGCCCAGACGCGGGTGTTGCTGCAGCAGCTCCGCCACTGTTGCCGGTGCGCGACCAGCGCCGCGATACAGTAGCCGGGCGCGGACTGCAATATAGGGAATGAATACCGCAAACTGATTGCGCTGCGCGTTCTCAATGCCGTTACCGGCCATCTCCAGCACGCCTTCTTCAAGCTCGCGCCAGATACGTGAGCGGGGCTTGAGCGTCTGCACAATGTGGCATCCGCTGCGGCGAGACATTTCAGTAAGTATCCCCCGGCAAAGCCGGGGGCTTTAGTTTGTTAGCCCCTAAAAGGGGCAAAAAGCTGGCGCCGCCTGAAGGCGGCCACTACATTCCCAGCTTCAGTTGGTCGTAATGCTTATCTTCCTTTTCCTGATGCCGAATGTACGCCCGCACCATCTCTTCATCGAGCCCTACTGTCGAGACAAAATACCCGCGGGCCCAGAAGCTCTCACCCGTAA
>JAUPTR010000229.1 GCA_030917985.1 Pseudomonadota bacterium
CCACCAGAATTGCGCAAGCTAGCCCCCCGGAGTAATCTGCAATCAGGCATTCATTTTTTGCCATTATGATTTTGGAGACACGCATGGACATTCAAGACCTGAGCGTCAGCGAACGCATCCTGCTGGCGCAGGAGTTGTGGGACAGCGTTGCCGAGCAGGCCAACGAGATGCCGGTGAGCCCGCAGCAAGCGGCTATTCTGGAACAACGTCTCAATGCACTGGCCAGCGATGGCAACCAGGGTGAAGCCTGGCAGGCAGTCAAAAGCCGGATTCTCGGCCGCTAAATGGCTTACAACCTCAGCATCCGGCCAGAAGCCGAGACTGATCTCTCCGACGCATTCAACTACTACCAACACTGTCGCCCCGGTCTGGGCCAGGATTTTCCGCTCTGCGTCGAGGTTGCATTCGAACGCATCACCCGCAATCCATGCCAGTATCAGGCAGTTCACAAAACAGTACGGCGCGCTGTGATTCACCGCTTTCCCTACGGGATTTATTACATCGTTGCCAATAACACATCATCGTGCTGGCGGTCATGGCGTTGATGCGCGACCCGACGCGCTGGCAAGGACGGGCTTGAATCGGGTTGGCAAATTTAACGGCGATGTTGAATCAGGGCAACGACAGAAAACTAAGCATGAGCGATATCCAGATCCGCTTTGACAACGGCGCGGCCTATGAAGACTACATGGGCAAGTGGAGCCAGCTGGCGGGCGAGCGCTTTGTTGAGTGGCTGGCGCCGGCCAGTGGTGCAGGCTGGCTGGATGTGGGCTGTGGCAACGGTGCGTTTACCGAAATGCTGGTGGCGCGTTGCGCACCGTCCTCGTTAGCGGGTGTTGATCCGTCGGCCGAGCAGCTACTGTTTGCGCGGCAGCGCCCGGCGCTGGCGTTGGCACAGTTGCAAACCGGCGATGCAATGGCGCTGCCATATGCGGATGGCACGTTTGATTATGCGGTGATGCCGCTGGTGATTTTCTTTGTGCCACAGCCGGCCCGAGGGGTGGCAGAGATGACGCGGGTGCTGTTGGCGGGCGGCATTGCCGCGGCTTATGCCTGGGATTTGCACGGTGGCGGTTTTCCGTATCACACGCTGCGACAGGCGATCAACGAACTGGGCTATACGGTGCCGGCACCGCCAAGCCCGGAGGCCTCGCGCATCGAGTGCTTGCAGGCCCTGTGGCAGGATGCCGGGCTCAGCGAGGTGCAGACCACGGTGATTGAAGTGCAGCGCACCTACGCCAGCTTTGATGACTACTGGCGCATTGTGCTGGGTGGCCCGAGTGTCGGCGCCACGCTGGCCAGCATGGCGGCGGGCGATGCCGACACACTCAAGGCACAACTGCGCGCCAGCCTGCCCACGGCAGCCAATGGCAGCATCACTTACAGCGCCCGCGCCCACGCGGTGAAAGGCCGGGTGCCGGGCTGATGGCCATCAACACGCTCCCCAACCACATCTGCCCCTTATGTGGTGGCCCCAACCAATGTGCGCCGGCACAATCCAGCTCGTTTGATCAGGCGTGCTGGTGTACCCAGGCAACATTCAGCGCCGAACTACTGGCACGTGTACCACCCGAGCAGCGCCAGCAGTCCTGCATTTGCCCACGCTGCGCGGCAAAGCCGGCACATGCAGGCCACGGCTGATCGTACTGAACAAAAAACCGTTATCATCGCCCTCTTTCTGCTCAACTCACCCATGCCCGTCTCCGCCTTTCATGTTCGCAATGCCTCGCTGGATGACCTGCCTGCACTCAGCCGCTTGTTTGATGCTTACCGTCAGTTTTATCAACAGCCGGCCGATTTGAACAAGGCAGAGGATTTCATGCGGGCACGTTTGGGCAACAAACAATCGGTGATTTATCTGGCAGAAGATGGCAACAGGCTCGCTGTTGGCTTTTGTCAGTTATACCCGAGCTTCTGTTCGGTGATCGCTGCACCGATTTACGTGTTGTACGATCTGTTTGTTGCACCCGAGGCACGCCAGTCGGGTGCGGCGCGCGAGCTTCTGGCGCGGGCGGAAGAAGATGCGCGGCAAGCAGGCTTTGCACGGCTGGATTTGACCACCGCCAAAACCAATCTGCCGGCGCAGGCGCTATATACATCGATGGGCTGGGTGCGGGATGAGGTTTTCTACACGTATAACCGTGATCTTGCCCCCCCCGGTGGCAACAATTAATACTCGGCGCCAGGCCCGTGCGGCCGGGCTTCAGCGTTTTTTTCAGAAAGAAGTCTGAATCATGTCAGCCGGAGACTGGAAAGATCTTTATGCCGCCGCGCAGTCGGGAGATCTGGCACGGGTAAGCTACCACATTGAAGCCGGTGTTAACCCTGATTACCAGCATCCGGAAATCCTCTGTACGCCGCTGGTGGCTGCACTGATCCACGGACACGATGCAGTGGCGCGCTATCTGCTGCGACATGGCACCGATATCAATCTGCTGTCCGAATTCGATCGTCTTACACCGCTCCAGGCCGCCAGAAAATACCGCCGTACCGAATTGGCGCAATGGCTGCTGCAACGAGGCGCCAAGGAAATGCGGCAGCCTTTCTGGTGGCGCTGGCTGCCGCTGTAAATGCCTCACAGGCCGATGCCACCGCTGTGCGGCACTCCAGACAATCAACGTGGCACGCAAATCTCGGCTACGTAACGCCCCCATTTGCCGGGGCC
>JAUPTR010000230.1 GCA_030917985.1 Pseudomonadota bacterium
GCCAAACGAGGGCAACGCCGGCTGGCCGGTGATGGCCAACACCGGCATGCCGTTATCGTGCGCGCAGGCAACGCCGGTGATCAGGTTGGTGGCGCCGGGGCCAGAGGTGGCGCAACACACGCCGAGTTTGCCGGTTTCCCGCGCATAGCCATCGGCCATGAAAGCGGCACCGGCTTCGTGACGCGCCACCACAGCACGCGGCCCGCCACGGCGCTCGCTGCGGGCAAGGGCGTTGAACAAGGGTTCGATGGCGCCGCCGGGCACACCGAAGACGTATTCCACGCCAATGATCTGCAGGTAGGCCACCAGCAGATCGGCAATTTCCAGTTGATGATCTTGTGCGGCGGCGGTGAGGATGTTGCTCAACTCAAACGGCCACGGTTTCATATTACCCATCGAGAATTCCTTCTGGTTTTGGCGCGCAGGCTGCCCCGGCGGCCGGCATGCCGATCGCCCGAACACAGGCAAAAACTGCCCGTGCCACAGCTCGCGCTGTTGCAAAAAAACACCCATGCCGCGCTGAGGCGCATCGATTGATCCGGCGAGCGGAATACAGACCTGATCGCCTGCGCAACCAAACCGCACCTCTCTGGCAAACCTGTAAAAAGGCCAAGCCAACGAGCACGCGCAAGCCGTGGTGTTTCGGCAAGCCGAAGCCACAACGCGGCCGGCCTGACGGCCAAACCTGCGTGTTCGCCTTATATGCGGCAAAACAGACTGATTACCCTGCTTTTGGCAGATAGAACAATGAGATACGACCCGGTAAGATCGTCGAGAACAAGGGGGTTCAGGAAGTATAGAAAGGGAATGGCCGATTAATAGCGTTTATTAGCATATTCCGATGTGTCTTTTATTTTAGCGTTTTGCCTCTGATAAAAAGTGGCACAAGAGACGCGGTTTTACGGCAGATTTAGAGTGAAGGTTTTAATTGAAAAATTTTGCAGGGGAGAGTGGATTGCTGGTAGTGCAGGTGTTATATTTCAATATAACTTTTAACGCAAAGGACGCACTATGCATACCACCAGTCTGCGCAAAGTGGGCGGCTCGATCATGCTGGCGGTGCCACCGGTGATTCTGGATATGCTGCATCTGGCTGCTGGCGCCACAGTGGGCGTGACGATCGAAAACGGTCGCTTGGTGATCGAGCCAACCGCCCGCCCGCATTACACGCTGGATGAGCTGCTGGCCCAATGCGATGCGTCGGCAGAGATCAGCAGCGAAGATCAGCAATGGCTGGATAATCCGCCGCTTGGCAATGAGCTGCTGTGATGGAACGAGGCGATATTTATCTGGTGTCGCTCGACCCCACGGCAGGCCATGAGCAACAAGGCACCCGGCCGGTGCTGATTGTGTCGCCGGCAGCATTCAACCGCCTGAGCAAAACACCGATCGTGCTGCCCATTACCAGCGGCGGCAATTTTGCCCGTACCGCTGGCTTTGCGGTGTCTCTGAGCGGAGCAGGCACCAGCACCACAGGCGTCATCCGTTGCGATCAACCACGTGCGCTGGATATTGCCTCGCGCCATGGTCGCAAACTGGAAAGCGTGCCTCCGGGCATCATCGATGAGGTGCTCGCCAAACTGGGCACTTTGCTGCAATAGCCATACCGCTACCGTGCAAGGCAATAGGGGCGTGCCCTGCAGGCACGGCCGCAAGCCAATACCAGAGCGGGCTGCAGCCGCCTTCGCCTTATAGCTGCGATTCGAGCGGCAGCAGGCCGATGACCCACACCGACATGCGGCGCCAGAGGCTGGTTTGCGGTTCGGTGTCGTACACCTTTTCGCCATCGCTGCCTGCCTCGTGCCAGCTTAGCCGGCCCTTGTCGTCGGCAGACAGTTGCACGCGCCAGGCGATGTGGTCGAGGTTTTGCCGCAGCCGTTGATCCAGCTGCTGCGCCATGTCGGCATTGATACAGACAATGCCGACTTCGGTGTTGAGCTGGATTGAACGCGGGTCGAGATTGAGCGAGCCGATAAACACCGCGCTGCGATCGAAAATGAAGGTTTTGGCGTGCAGCGATGCGCGTGATGCGCCAATGCGGTGTTTTTTCTGCTGGTTGGCCTGTTCTACTGCACCCGGCTTGAGTTCATACAGCCGGATGCCGGCCTCTAACAGTTGCTGCCGATAACGGCGATAACCTGCGTGCACCGCGCCCACGTCGGATGCAGACAGCGAGTTGGTGAGGATGGTGACGTCAACACCGCGCTGCGCCAGCCCGCGCAACCACGCCACACCTTCGTCGCCGGGAATGAAATAGGGGGAGACGATGAACAGCTCGCGCTGCAGCGAGCTGCCAAGCCGGGCAAATTGCGTGATCAGGCTGCCTTCGAGATTCTCTGGCGCCTGGCGGATTTTTGACGGGTCGTCGTAAAGCGCAATGGCCTGACCACGAAACAGCGGGTCTGGCCCTGCGGCGATTTTTTCATCCAGAAAGCCCAGGCTTTGCTGCACATAGGCACTTTGCCGCTGATCTTGCACGAATGCGCCCAAATCAGCCCGCAGCTGCGTCAGCTGCGCGGCATCCACCGTGTGTAATGCGGCAACCGGCACCACCGAGCGGCTGTTCCAGTAGCGATCAAAGGCATTGGATACCTGCTGCACCACCGGGCCAAAGCTGATCAGGTCCAGATCACCAAATGCGACATCGCCTGAGGCATCGAAATATTCGTCGCCAATATTACGGCCCCCGACAATGGCGGCCTGGTTGTCGGCGATCAATGCCTTGTTGTGCATGCGCCGGTTAACGCGGGAGAAATCACCCAGCATGCTCAGACCACGAAAGGTACGCGAGGCGACCGGGTTGAACAGGCGGATTTCGATGTTGGGATGCAGATCGATGGCGGCGAGGATGTCGTCGTCGGCATTGGCGCCAAGATCATCGAGTATCACCCGCACCCGAACGCCCCTGTCGGCGGCCTTGAGCAGTGCATTGGCAAAGTGGCGGCCGGTGAGGTCGTCGTGCCAGATGTAATACTGCACATCCAGCGTTTTGTCGGCCGTCTCTGCCAGCGCCAGCCGCGCCAGCAGGGCTTCGACACCATCACCCAGCGGCCTGAAGCCGGAGTGATCGGACTGCCACTGTTGCATGATTGGCTGGCTGAATCTGGCAAGGCGGGTGTCAGCGCTTTCGCTGACGGCGTATGACGGTGGCAACTGGATATTGTCCGGCAAGCTGCTGCAGGCCGCTACGCCAAGGCAAGCAACAATGGCCAGGGCGCGTGTCCGTTTCATTTGCCGGCACACTCGAAACGGATGTCGGCGTAATCGGCTTCGGATTTGCCGTCGGTGTTGTCGGTATCCGTCATCACTGCCACGCCCAGCACCGGCCCCGGTGCTTTGCCGTATGCCCGCTGGTAATCGGCCGCCAGATTGCGTTTCAGGCTTTGCCACTGGCCCAGTCCCTTGTCGCCAGCGGCGACAGTGATCATTTTTACCTGGCTGGTGTGCGCCGAGGTGATGACACTGTTGAGTGGCCCCTGGTTGCTCCAGATGTACATGAGAATGGCGTAGGGTGGCGCCTGGCCAAACAGGGTTTCGGCACGGCGATAACGTTTCTGCTCGGCCTCCGGCAATGTCGCGCGGTCACCGTCAAACGCAACAATCACGCGCAGCGCGGCATCTTCACGATCCTTGTCACGGTTGTCGGCACCGGCAGGCAGTGCACCGGTTTTCCAGCGCCAGCTGATGCTGGCGGGCGTCGGCAAAGGCTTGGGCAGGCGGGCAATATACAAAGAGGCCGAATCGTCGGCGCTGGCATGTAATACGCTGCGGCCAGCGTCGGCAACAATCTGGTAGCGGGTGTCGCTTTTCATTTTCGACAGCGGTTTGTGCTGCCAGCCGACACTTTTGTCGCCAAAGCCAAAATCACGCGGCTGACAGTCGGCACCGGCAAAAGCCGGCAATGCTGCCAGCAGGCTTGCACCAGCCAGCAGCGATGTGAGTCTGAACATGGAAGTCCTCATTTGAAGTTATGACGTGCCTGCATCAGGCTTCCAGCAAAAACGCGCGGATACGTTCGGCTGCTGCTGCCGGCTGTTGTTGCATGAAACAATGGCTGCCGGGCACCTGTTCGCTTGTTACCAGCGGGTTGATACTTTGCCAGCGTTTGACCGATTCGCGTACAAAAGGATAGCTGTCTTCGCCGTAATCCACCTTGACCGGGGTTTGCACTTTGGCCAGCGAGGCCCATAACCGCCGCGGAAACGAGCCGAAAATCTCGGCCTCGCGGCTGGGACGGCATTTCAGCTCAACGCCGCCATCGGGGCTGTCTTTCAGCGCAAACTCAACGTAGGCCTGCAGTGCCTCGGGGGTCCAGCCCTTGAACATGCCGCGCCCTTGCAGGCTAGCGTAGGCCTCCACCCGGCTGACCCAGTGCCGGCGCCGGCTGCGCGCAGCCTTGGCCATGGTGTTGCGCTGGTAAAGGCCCACCACATCCGAAAGCGCCATTACGCCGATCATGATTGGCGTAAACAACACCGGATCAAGCAACATGGCGCGACGGAACTGTTGCGGCTCCTGCGCCAGCATCAGGCTGGTGATCACGCCGCCAAAGCTGTGGCCCAGCGCATAGTGCGGCACATCGGGAAAACGCGGCGCAAGCTTGTGCCAGGCTTCCAGCGCCAGCTCGGCAGTGCGGTTCCAGCCGTGAAAACGGCCACCATGCGCGGTGTCGCCATGGCCCTGGATATCGCTGATGACAATATCGAAATCGGCTTGCAGCAAACTCAGCATCGGCCAGTAGACACGGCCGCAGTAGCCGTTGCCGTGCAGAAAATGTAATACCGGCCGGCCGGAGGGCGCGGCGTGTTCGCCACGAATGGTGAAACCGGCGGAACAGGGGAAAGACCAGGCAATCATGCGCTTGATTCGTCAGACGACAACGAAACCAGTATAGCCGCTGGCCTGCAAAGCGCACGGGTATTGGCCTGCAGGCAAGGCTGCAAGCCACTGCCAGAGCGGGCTGCAGCCTGGTTTGATGGGTGTCGGAGGGGGTAGGTCGGACATCCGTCCGACGCGGTGCCAACGTTCAGCAACTGTTTACCCCACCCCCTGCCCTCAGCCTTGAAGGAGAGGGAGCGGGCCGTTGTGGGTCGGGCTTATTGCCGTGCGTGCAGCGCCAGTTTGAGGCAGGCTTTGAAATGCGGGCTGGCCTGATCGTGGCGGCCGTGTTGTTCCAGCATTTCTGCCAGCTCCAGATGCGCAGCAACGCTCGGGCGCACGGCAATGCTGGCTTCCAGGTAACTCTGCGCCTTGCCCCACAATTCTTGCGCGTGGCACAGCCGGCCCAGCGCCAGCAGCAGCTCGGCGTCGTTGGGGTGTTGCGGCAGCCAGGTTTCGGCACGCTGGATGTTTTTCAGCAGATTGTCGGTGCAGGGGGTTTCCCATTCCGGGAACTGGCCAAACAGTTCGATCAGCTCCTGATCCCAGTTTTTTTCCAGGGTGTCGATGATCACCTTGCCCGCCAGCTGGCATTCGCCCAGGCTCAGCAAGCGCCGCGCCACGGCTGCTGCCAGCCTTGGCTGCAAACGGTCGCTGGCCGGCAGCTTGGCCCACCAGTCACGCAATTGTTTTCCGCCGCCATTATTGCCCTGCACTTGCAGCAGATAGGCGTGCAGGCGCAGTTGTTCTGCCTGCAGCACGTCGATGGCGTCACTTTTCTGCAGTTGCTCCAGCAGCTTCAGCATCGGCTCCGGCTCGTTGCGTTTCTGGCGAATCCGCAGTTCCAGCCGCAAGCCGGATGTGAGCTTGGGCGCGAGTTTTTTCACCTGCTCCAGCGCGTGCAGTGCGTCGTCGGTCAGGCGCTGGTCGAACAGCAGTTCGGCGCGGGTCATCAGTGTGGCGAGGTTGGGGCGCTGATCAAAGCTTTCTACCTGCGCCAGATAACCATCACGCTTGTCGTAATCGCGGATCATGTGTGCCGCACGTGCGCCCAGCAAGGCTGCCAGCACTTTGCTTTCCACTCGGTTTTCCAGCTCCATGGCTTTGGCGGCGGCTTTTTCGCAGCGGTTGTAGCGGCCTTCCAGAAAGGCCTGCAGGGCTTCCAGCAGGTTTTCGCGTGCTTGTTGCTCGGCACGCTGCAGGTGGTAGGCACGCACCCGGTTGGGCAGATCAAGTGTGACAAACACCAGCCGCAACAGGCCATAAACCACGGCAAACGCCACCAGTTGCAACAGGATTACCGCGTTCAGCGACAGATCAATGCGGTAGGGCGGCAACACAATCAGCGCAAAGCCGTCGTTCACCTGCATCAGCAATGTCA
>JAUPTR010000231.1 GCA_030917985.1 Pseudomonadota bacterium
CGTCAATCACCGAAATGATATCCACCACTTTTTTGGCACTATCGGTGATGGCACTCATGGTATTTACCACCTGCCCCACCACACTGCCCCCCCTGCACCGCCACATCCGATGCGCCAATCGCCAGCTGATTGGCCTGGCGCGCATTTTCGGCATTCTGGCGCACGGTGCTGGTCAGCTCTTCCATGCTGCTGGCGGTTTCTTCCAGGCTGGCTGCCTGTTGCTCGGTGCGGCTGGACAGATTCTGGTTACCCGATGCAATCTCGCCCGATGCGGTGGTAATGGTGTCAACGGCTTCTGCAATCTGGCCAACAATATCGCGCAAGCGATCCGAGGTGGTATTGGCAGCCTCTTTCAAATCGCCAAACATACCGCTGTAACTGGCCTCGATACGTTCGTTGAGGTTACCGTCGGCCAGCGCCACAAGCATGCGACGCACATCGGACAAGCCCACTTCACTGGTTTCGAGCAGCTGGTTCATGCTTGAACCGAGCAATTTAAAGAAGCCTTCCTTGCCCTGCATTTCGATCCGTTTGCCGAAATCACCCGCTGCGGCAGCGGCAACGATTTCTGCCACTTCTTTTTCGACTGCGGCCTCAGCGGTGCGGTCGGTCCATTCCACCACCGAGCCAAGCCGATTCCCCTTGTCGTCGATAATCGGGTTGGCAACCAGTGTAAACGTCCGGCCGCCGAGTGAAATCTGCGCACGATGGGCGGTGGTGAGATTGGCCAGCAAATTCGCCTGATGCGCCGGATTGCGGTGGAAGCTGTCTATCGAGCCGCCAAGAATCTTCGACACATCAAAATGCGGCAACGCCTTGCGGATATCGGTTTGTGCGTTATTCAGCATGCCAATCACTGCGCGGTTCATGTAGATGATGTTGCGCTCTGCATCGGCAATCATGATATTGGTTGACGTAGCTTCCAGCGCGGCATTCACCCTTGCCATTGCATCGGCACGCTGCTTTTCGACGGCGAGCTGTACCAGCTCCTGGGTGCGATCAACCCACTCGACTACTGTGCCGGCACTCTGGCCATCGGCGGTCACTATCGGGTTCATCACCAACCGGAAAGTACGGCCACCGATATGCAACGGTGCGGTGTGTGTGTCGCGCAACTGCGCCAGCTTGTCGCGTTGGTATTGCGGGTTCTTGTGGAATTCGTCGATCACCCGGCCAACGATATTGCGTGCCGTGAACTGTGGCAGATCCTTGCGAATATCGGCTTCGGCCTCGGTCAACAGTTTTTGCTGAGCCGGGTTGACGTAAAGGATGCGGCGGTCGGCATCGGCAATCATCACACTGGTTGATACCGAATCCAGTGCCATGCGAATGCGGGCGTTTTCCAGCGCCTGTTTGCGGCCTTCCTGCAGGCTGGCCTGCATCTGCTTCATCAGCGCCAGCACGCTGCTGCCATCGCCGGCGGCAACCGGCAGTTCAAAATCGAGCTGGCCGGCGGCAATCTTGCTCGCCGAATCAGCCAGCAGGCTCGGATCGCCACCCAGCTGGCGCAACACCGAGCGGATAATCAGCCACGCGGCAAGCAGGGCAACCAGCACGCCAACCACCGCCAGCACACTGATCAGCTTGGTGGCCTGCTGCTCGGCCTCAGCCAGATCGCCAGCGACCTGCTCCGATTTCTTGATCTGGTTTTGCAGGCCGCTTTCAATTACCTGGATATACGCCACCAGCGTAGTGCGCAATTCGCCAATGATGATGGCGCGCGACAAATCCATGCGCTTGGCGTTAAAGGCTTCGGTAAATTTTTTCTGCGCTTCGACATACGGCAAACGCTTTTCGCGAATCTGCGCAATGTCCTTCAGCGTAGCCTCGTCGTTTTCCTGCTTGGCCTGCACCTCCATGGCTTCCAGCGCCTGAACGATTTTGTCGCGGGCGGCCTCCATGCGCGGAAACTCACGCGCGGCGGATTCGGCATCCTTGTCTGTGGCGTTGCCGATAATCTGGATATTGCGCACCACGCGGGCAATCAGGTTGGCCTGATTCGCCACTTCCTGCATGCGCTGCTGCTGCACCATCTGGCTTTTGGTCAGTTGTTCAACCATCGTTTGTGCGGTCTGAATGCTGTTGAAGGCAATCGCACTGATCACCACAATCACCAGCAACAACAGCCCAAACCCGCCAATCAACCTTGCCTTGAGACTCAAACCCTTGCTATCCATTTCCATCTCCCCCGATATATTGCGCTGCCAGGCCAATCAGGCCACGGCGTCGACCAGTTCCATTTCCTGGCTGGTCATGAGTTTTTCGATATCAACCATGATGATCATGCGGCTGTCGATAGTGCCCAGCCCGTTGATGTATTCGGTTTTCAGCGCCGAGCCGAATTCGGGCGCAGGCTTGATCTGCTCCGGCAGCAGGGTGATCACGTCGGACACCGCATCAACCACCATGCCAACCACGCGCTTGGCAATGTTGAGAATGATGACCACGGTAAACTGGTTGTATTCGACGTTGCCCAGATTGAATTTGATGCGCATGTCGACGATAGGCACGATGGTGCCACGCAGATTGATCACCCCCTTGAGAAAGGATGGCGAGTTGGCGATGGTGGTAACGGCATCGTAACCCCGTATCTCCTGCACCTTGAGGATATCGATACCGTATTCCTCTTGCCCCAGGGCGAAAACCAGCGTTTCATGGCCGGTTTCCAGTTGCTGGCCGGCGGCCATTGCTGCAACAGCTTCCATGCTCTGACTCCTGTGTTCAATTATTGCGGTGAGCACGCACCAGTGCGCTGACATCCAGAATCAGCGCCACCCGGCCATCGCCCATGATGGTGGCGCCAGAAATCATCGGCACGCGCCGATAGTTGTTTTCGAGGTTTTTGATCACCACCTGATGTTGTCCGAGCAGATCGTCAACAAACAGGGCAATGCGGCCACCGTCGGCCTCCAGCACGATCACCAGCCCGTCTTCCACACGCTCGACGTGGGGCGGCTCGTTCAAAATCTCGTGCAGGGCCACCAATGGCAGGTATTCACCCCGGATCGACAACACACGCCCCCGGGTGGCCATCGATTTCACATCTTCAGTCTTGGGTTGCAGCGATTCGACGATAAACGTCAGCGGAATGATGTAGGTGCTGGCACCCACGGCGATCGACATGCCGTCGAGAATCGCCAGTGTCAGCGGCAGACGGATCAGCATGGTGGTGCCGACACCCGACATCGATTCGATATCGATGCGCCCGCCCATTTCCTGGATATTGCGGCGCACAACATCCATGCCGACACCGCGGCCGGAAACATCGGTGACTTGTGCGGCGGTAGAGAAGCCTGCCTCGAATATCAGTTGCCATACCTCCTGATCGGGCATCGAGTCTGACACCGCCATGCCGCGTTCACGCGCCTTGGAAAGAATCTTCTCCCGGCTCAGCCCGCCACCATCGTCCCGGACTTCAATCACGATATTGCCACCCTGATGGTAGGCAGACAGGGTCAGGGTGCCGGTTGCCGGCTTGCCCTTGGCAACACGCGCCTCGGTTGACTCGATGCCGTGGTCGAGGCTATTGCGTACCAGGTGGGTAAGCGGATCGGACAGTTTCTCGATAAACCCCTTGTCCAGCTCGGTGTTTTCGCCAATCAAGCGCAACTCGACCTGCTTGTTCAGGCGCGAGGCAACATCACGCACAACCCTGGGGAAACGATTGAATACAAAGGAAATCGGAATCATGCGGATGGACATCACCGCTTCCTGCAGCTCGCGGGTGTTGCGCTCGAACTGGCCGATGCCCTGCATCATTTGTTCGAAAATCACCGGGTCTAGCGTGGAAGCGGTTTGCGCCAGCATGGATTGTGTAATCACCAGCTCGCCAACCAGATTCAGCAGCTGATCAACCTTTTCGACACTGACGCGAATGGTTGAGGCTTCCACATTCTGCTTGTCTGCAGGGCGCTTTTTCTCGGCCGGCGTATCGGCTGGCGGCTTGGCTGGCGCCGCAACAGCGGGTTCTGCCACGGGTGCAGGGGCGAGGCTGCCCTGTGCGGCTGGCAGGGGATCAAAAAAGCCATATCCGTCACCATCGTCGCCAGACTTGCCAGCTGGCGTGTCGGCCGCCGGTGCCTCAATCGGAGTGAAAAAGCCGTAACCCTCGCCATCACCCGCCGGGCTTGCCCCGGCAACCGGAGCAAACAGCCCGAAGCCGTCGCCCTCCTCGGCAATCCCGGCATTGCCTGCAGCAACCGGCTGGAACAGGCCCCAGGCTTCCTGGCCATTTGCTGCGCGCGACACGGCCGGCTCGCTGGGTGTTTTGTCGAAAATTCCATAACCACGTGCGTTATCCACATCGTCGGTCACATCGTGCAACTCGATGTCTTCCGGTGGGATGACAAACGCCAGCACTTCGAGCAGATCCACTTCCTGGGCGCTGGTCTGCACCACCACCTGCAAAACCGACGGGTCACTGCCATCGTCACGCACGTGCAACTGCCCCATGCCGGCAAGATTGGCGAGCATGGTGTCGCGCGACCGGTTGGCAGGCAGCTTGAGATTGAGGTAAAAACTGCGCTCGGAAAGATTGGGGCTGACCGCTTGGGCCTGGTTTGCGGCAGGCTGGCCCTCGTGGGCCAGCTTGCGCAGAACCTGGCAGATATGTTCGGCCTCGGCCGGATCACAACTGCTGTCGTCACGATGGGCAGCCAACTGCTCCTTGAGCACATCGCCGGCAGCCAGAAAGGCATCAATCATCTCGCTGCGCAGCGCCAGCTCCTGCTTGCGCAGCCGATCCAGCAGCGTTTCCAGCTCGTGGGTGACTTCCGCCAGATCAGTGAAACCGAATGTGCCAGCGGCACCCTTGATGGAATGTGCTGCCCGGAAAATGGCGTTCAGCTCCTCCGGGTCTGGATTGTCTACATCCAGCTCCAGCAGAAACGATTCCATATTGGCCAGGTGTTCTGCCGTTTCATCGAAAAACACCTGATAGAACTGCGACAAATCAATGCTCATACTCCCCCACCCGCTTTCGCTTTTAGTCTGGGTTTACTGCTTTCGGGGCTTTGTTTGCCGAGGCTGCCAGGCCAACCGCTACCCGGCACGGCACCCAACACAATTCAGCCGATCACCTTGCGGACGACTTCCAGCAGCTTTTGCGGATCGAAGGGTTTGACCAGCCAGCCAGTGGCACCGGCCGCACGGCCTTGCGATTTCATCGCATCACTGGATTCGGTGGTCAGCATCAGAATGGGTGTGGTCTTGAAATTGGGCAGGGCGCGCAGCGATATGATCAGCGTCAGGCCATCCATGCCCGGCATGTTCTGGTCGGTCAGCACCAGCTGCACATTGTTGCTCTTGGCCTGGGCCAGGCCGGCATTGCCGTCTGCAGCTTCAATCACATCGTATCCAGCGCTTTTGAGGGTAAATGCCACCATTTGGCGGATCGAAGCCGAGTCATCCACCGTCAATACCATTTTTGCCATTTCTCGTCCCTGTTGTTCTACGTTAATGCAACAAGACGGCCTGTTTCGCGCTCATGACAGGTCATCTGTTCTAGAAAAGCTCGACATCGCCGCTGGACATCGACTCTTGCGCAACCGGATTACGCTTGCCGCTGGCGGCCAGCTGCTCACACCCTTCTTCTACCCTGGACATGGGTGAACGCAAGGCATTTGCCATATCCTCATCCGGTTTAGCCTGTGCCAGCCCTTGAATCAAGCCGTTTTGCATTGTTTGCAGACTATTTGCCAATTGCTGCAGGCCTGCCACACGACTCATGCTGTGGCTGACCAATTGCGTCACCATGTCCTGGAACTGCAGCGACGTAATGGCCCTGCCTACACGAAGCTCAAGGTCGCGGGCGTTCTCGCCAAGCTTGACCAGTGAGACGCCGACATGGGCATTCATTTCCTGCACATCGTGCATGGCTACTTCCACCTGCTTTTTTGATTGCAAGGCAAAGTTCATATCCTGGGCGGCAAGTGCAAAAATGGCGTTCTCGGCAGAATCCACAAACTGATGCACCCGGCCAATGTTGTCGCGAATCTGCATACTGAACTGACCGGTACGCAAGGACAGGTTGCGCACTTCATCGGCCACCACCGCAAAGCCACGCCCCGCCTCACCGGCGCGGGCAGCCTCAATCGCGGCATTAAGGGCAAGAAAATTGGTCTGTTTTGCGATCTGATCGATGTCGCCGAGAATGCCCAGCACCTTGGCCACTTCCGTACTGATGTCGGACATGCGCTCCACCAGGCCCATTGCGGTCTGGCTGTTCTTGATGGTGTTGTCGACAAAAATCGACAAGGTACGCGAGGTATCTCGTACAAAATCCTCGAAATCGACCTGCTTGCCATCGGCGCCGGTGGCCTGGGTCATACCCAGCGCCAGCTGCTGCTGCGCGTTGGCCTGCTGCGAGATGGAGGTAAAGCTCTCGATCAGGCCGCTGATGGCATCGTGTACCAAGCCACCAACCTGCTCCAGCTCGGAGCGCAACTCGGCATATTGGCTGGCACACGCCTGATCGGCACGCTGATTCAGTTGCAGCACCTCAACAACCGGGGCAGCGCCAGCCGTGCTGGCCCCCGTGTCCGCAGCGCCGGGCACGCTGGCTGAGCGCGAAAAAGCCACCGCCAACAGCACCAGCAATGCAGCAAGCGCGGCCGCAAGCGGCGGAATAATGCCAGGCAAGGCGGCCATCAACACAGGCAGCCACAGCCCGAGCAAAAGAGTCAAATTACGGCTTAACCTGCAAATCAACGGTTTCATCGATGCAATA